>JBKSUH010000007.1:0-31382 GCA_047233565.1 Alistipes sp. | reverse complement strand
CCTTGTATTATATACAAGAAAGAAAGCTATGCGACAACAAATACAGAAATTCGGCAGGGCCCTGAGCGGCATGGTCATGCCCAACATCGGCGCGTTCATCGCGTGGGGATTCGTCACGGCGCTCTTCATCCCCTCGGGATGGTGGCCCAACACCCAGATGGCACGCCTGGTCGACCCGATGCTGACCTACCTGCTGCCGTTGCTGATCGCCTATACGGCCGGGCGCAACGTCGCCGGCGAACGCGGCGGGGTAATCGGGGCCATTGCCGCCATGGGCGTCATCGTCGGCAGCGATATCCCGATGTTCATCGGCGCGATGATCATGGGTCCGCTGGCGGGATATGCGATCCGCCGGTTCGACCGCATGGTCGAGGGGCGCGTGAAGGCGGGCTTCGAGATGCTCGTGAGCAATTTCTCGATAGGCATCCTCGGTATGCTGCTGGCCATACTGGGCTATTGGGTCATCGGCGGTGCGGTGACGGGGCTGACGCTGCTTGTCAGCAACGGCGTGGAGGTCGTGATCCGCCACGGACTGCTGCCGCTCGTGTCGCTTCTGGTCGAGCCGTCCAAGGTGCTGTTCCTCAATAATGCCCTGAACCACGGCATCTTCTCGCCGATCGGCATCGAGCAGGCCCGCGAAACCGGGCAGTCGATCATGTTCCTGCTGGAAACCAACCCCGGTCCCGGATTGGGCGTACTGCTCGCATACTGGCTTTTCGGCCGGGAAATGCGCGCCAGTCGGCTCCGGGAGCCGTGATTATCCAGTTTTTCGGCGGCATCCACGAAATCTATTTTCCTACATACTCGCCCGTCCGGTACTGATCGTTGCCGCAATCGCGGGCAGCGCCGCGGGACTGCTGTTTTCTTGCTCACCGATGCGGGGCTGGTGGCTCCGGCGTCGCCCGGAAGCATCCTCTCGGTGCTGGCGATGGCCCCCAAAGGCAAGACGCTCATCGTCCTGCTGGGCGTCGTGATCTCCGCAGCCGTGTCGCTGCTCGTCGCCGCACCCTTTATCCGACGTGCGTCCAAGACCGAAACGGAAGGCGATCCAGCCGTCGGGAAGCTCCCGCAGAGCGCAGCGGAGCATATCGCCGCATGCAGCCGGACGACCCGTCCGCAAAGTGATCTTCGCCTGCGACGCGGGCATGGGATCGAGCGCCTCGGCGCGACCCGTTTCCGCAGACGTCTCCGGGACGCGGGAATCGGCGTTGCGGTGGGCAACAGTGCGGCGGACCGTATTCCGTCCGATGCCGACGTGGTCGTATGCCAGTCCGTACTGGCGGAGCGGATCGCCGCGGCCGCAAAGGCGCCGAGCTGATCGTAATCGACAACTTCCTCTCCGATCCCGGTCTGGACGCCCTGTTCGTCCGGCTTGCAGAAACTACGCCCTCTTGCGGTGTATCCGGTTCCCGGTCCGCACAATCCGCACTCTCTTGCGACCAATCCGGTCTGCGGGACGCCGCGGCCGATTCGGACCCGAAACCCGAAGAAACCGCATCCGCCCCCAAGGACGCCGCTCCGGACGGCGCCATCCTGCAACCCGGAAATATCCGGGTCGGACTGCCTGCGGAGCCGAAGGAGAAGGCGATCCGGCGGGCGGGCGAACTGCTCGTCGCGGGCGGATATGCCCGGCCGGAGTATGTCGATGCGATGCTGCGCCGCGAAGAGTTGGCGACGACCTGTCTGGGGATGGGGCTTGCGATTCCGCACGGAACCTCCGATGCCAAGGAGCGCGTACTGCGCTCCGGCATCGTGATCCTGCAATACCCCGACGGCGTGGATTTCGACGGCGAGAAAGCGCATCTGATCGTGGGAATCGCAGGCGTGGGGGACGAGCATCTGGAGATCCTCGCCCGGCTGAGCGCATCGTTCGAGGACGAGGAGCTGTTGCAGCGGCTTATGACCGCGACCGACCCGCAGGTGATCTACGACGCGCTGAAATAGCCCCGGACGAAGAACCGAAAACCGACCGAACCAACAACGACTTATATGACATCGCAAAAATAACGATTACGGCTCCCAACGGCATGCACGCGCGGCCGGCCGGGAGTTGGCAAAACTTGTCAAGGGCCTTGCGCCCGTCAGGATCACTTTCCGCACCGCCGCTAAGGAGGTCAATGCCGCGAGCATGCTCGCCCTGCTGTCGCTGGGGCTGAAGTGCGGCACGGAGATCGAAATATGCGCCGAGGGCGGCGACGAAGCCGCCGCCGTGAAGGCCGTCGCGGCGTTCATCGCAAACATGAGCGAGTGATGCGCGTGCTTCGGACCGGAATCCCGGCGGCGGGAATTGCCGCAGGAACGGCGTTCGTCCTCGAACGCCGCGTTTCGGCCGCACCGTCCGCCGCGCCCGGAGATCCGGCGGCCGAAACGGCCGCTTCCATGCCGCGCTGGCGCAGGCGAAAGCGGAGCTGGGCGTATTGGCGGCGGAAAACGACATCTTCGCGGCGCACTTGGAGATGGCCGACGACCCGATGCTGGCGGAACAGGTCGAAGAGCGGATTTCGGAACACGGCTTTTCGGCCGAACGGGCTTTGGACGGAGCCTGTGAAGAGGTGTGCGGCATGCTCGCCGCGCTCGACGACGAATACCTCGGAGGCCGCACCGACGACGTGCGGGACGTATGCGGCCGCATACGCCGTATTCTCACGGGCGAAACGGCCGAAAATCCGTTCGCCGGACTTGCGCCCGGAACGATCGTCGTGGCCGAGGAACTGACGCCGTCGGATACGGCGCTGATGGATTTCAGCCGCATCGCGGGCGTGGTGACGGCCCGCGGAAGCGTCACGAGCCATGTCTGCATCATCGCCCGCGCCAAAGGAATTGCGGCGATGGTCGGAGCGACTGAATGTATGCTTGAAATAAAAACAGGCGACAAGCTGATAATCAACGGAGAAACCGGCGAAATAATCGTCGCTCCCGATACCGCAACCGAACGGCGATACCGCGCCCTGATCGCATCGCGGGAACGGCACGGCGCACATTGCCTGAAAGGTGCGCATACGCCCGCCGTGACGCGCGGCGGACGGCGTATCGCCGTGCTGGGAATGCCGGCAGCGTCGCGGAAGTGCGCGCGGCCCTCGATGCGGGAGCCGAGGGAATCGGGCTGTTCCGCAGCGAATTCCTCTACATGCAGAGCCGCGGCGGGTTTCCGGACGAGCAGACGCAGTTCGAAGCCTACCGGCATGCGGCGGAGTTGTGCGGCGAACGCCCGTTAGTTATACGAACGCTCGATATAGGCGGGGATAAAGCATTGCCGTACATGGATTTCGGACATGAGGAAAATCCGTTTCTCGGATGGCGCGCCATCCGCGTTTCGCTCTCCATGCAAGACGTGTTCCGTACGCAGTTGCGGGCGTTGCTCCGGGCGAGCGTATTCGGCAACCTGCGGATCATGTTCCCGATGATTACGTCGGTCGGGGAGTTCCGCCGGGCCGAAGCCGCCGTGCGAGTGCATGGCGGAGCTGGACGCGGAAAAAGCCGCTTACAATTCCGGAATCGAGCTGGGCGTGATGATCGAAACCCCGCCGCGGTCATGGTCGCCGACCTGCTGGCCGCGGAGGCGCGGTTTTTCAGCATCGGGACCAACGACCTTACCCAGTACGTCATGGCCGCAGACCGGGGAAATCCGCGCGTGGCGCATCTCTGCGACCCGTCCGATACGGCCGTGAGACGCTCCGTCGCCATGACGCTCGCGGCGGCGCGCAGCGCAGGCATCGAAGCCGGCATGTGCGGCGAACTGGCCGCCGACCCGGAAGCCACGGCGTGGCTGCTCGAAGCGGGACTGGAGAAGTTCAGCGTCAGCGCACCCGCCGTCGCGCCGCTCAAAGAGCGGATACGGACGCTGGACCTGCCTGAGGTGCGAAAAACACCCGGTGCAGCCGAATAAATTTGCCGCGGCACGCGGTTTACACTATCTTTGAACCCGATTTACCCGTTTAATCCAAAATAAACTGCAAACCATGAAAAAAACACTGCTCCTGCTGGCCGCCCTGACCTTGTCGCCGGCCCTTTATGCGCAGGACTACCATGTCGTACTCTGGGACAACGCGACGCGCCCACCTCCAACGGCCTGACGGGCGAGGAGATTCAGCCCAAACCCGGCCAGTGGTCCAATACCCAGAAAGCCGAAATGTGGATCTACAAGGCCGGAGACAATGCCACGGGACAGGCGCTGGTATTCTTCCCCGGCGGCGGATACTCGACGCTTTCGGTCGGCAACGGCCACAAGGAGGCCCAGTGGTTCGCCCGGAACGGCATCACGGCCGCGGTGGTGAAATACCGCCTGCCCAACGGCCACAGCGAGGTTCCGCGCAACGATGCCGACGAGGCGCTGCGCGTGATGCGTTCGATGGCTGCGGAACTGAACATCGACCCCGCGAAAGTGGGGGTGTCGGGGACTTCGGCCGGGGGTTACCTCGCCGGGAGCGTCGGGACGCTTTCGGACGTGAAGCCGGGCTTCATGATCCTCTTCTACCCGGTGATCTCGGCCGACCCGGACAAACGCCATAAGGGGACTTTCGTACAGCTGCTCGGCGCCGAAGATGCCGACAAGCCCCTTGCACAGGAGTTCTCGCTCGAAAAGAAGGTCGATGCCGCCACGCCGCCCACGCTGTTGTTCCATTGCGACGACGACAAGGTGGTACCAGCCGTGAACAGCGCGCTGTTCTACCAGAAGCTCAAGGAACACGGCATCAAGGCCACGCTGCACATCTATCCGTCGGGCGGCCACGGCTGGGGCATGAACTCCCGCTTCCGCTATTACGACGACTGGCAGAAAGCCACGCTCGACTGGCTTTCGACGCTCTGATCCCGCGGCGCCTGCGGCCCGTGAAACGACAAAAGAGGCTCTTTCCAGAGCCTCTTTTTGTTGTGCGATCCTGCCGGCATTCCGGTACGGGAGCCGGCGCCGGTGCCGCGTGCGGCCGATCCCGGGAATCCGGCGGCCGCTGCGCTTATTTCTTGCGGTAGATGACCTCGCAATGCTCGCCCGTGAGGTATTCGACGATATTGAGCACCTCTTCGAGCGAATTGGATCGCTGGTAATTGAACGTATAGCGTTTGTCGCCGTAGCGTCCCGGCACCGAAAGCCGCACGCCGAAGGTCGTCTCGATGTGCGAGATGATCTCGTGCAGCGTAGCGTCGGACATCGTCACCAGGTCGTACTGGGTCAGCACGAGGTGCGAAGCGTTCACGTGCGAGATTTCGAGGTTGTCGGCCGCCGCGTCGTACAGCGCGCGCTGGTCGGGCTGCAAGGTGACCAAATTGACGCCTTCTGGGGTTTGCAGGCGCACCGAGCCGTGTTCGAGGACCACTTCGGCCTGCCCGGAGTTCTCGTAGGCCTGCACGCAGAAGGCCGTGCCGAGCACCCGGACCCGCAGGTCGTCGGTAGCCACGGTGAACGGCGCCGCTTCGTCCCGCGCGACTTCGAAGAAGGCCGCGCCGGCAAGTTTCACGTTGCGCTCGGTCGGACTGAAAGCCTTGGGCAGTATCAGCCGGGTGCGGGCGTTGAGCCATACCTGCGTGCCGTCGTCGAGGGTGACGGTCGTCACGGTTTCGGTATTGTTCTCATAGACCCGGTAAATGTCGGGACCTGCGAGGAAATGCCATGCGAATCCCGCACACACCACCAACAGCACGGCCGCTGCGGCGCTCATCGACCAGCGCAGCAGACTGCGGCGGCGACGGGCGCGCTCCTCGCCGGCGATTTTCGCGATCCGGGCGTCGGTACTGCGCATGAAGGCCGCGAACCGGCCGAGGTCGGCGCTTTCGGCGAAGACGTTGCGGGCGTTCCAGATACTTTTAAGCTCGAAAAAGTATTTCCGGTGCTCCTCCGACTCCTCCAGCCACGCCATGAGGAACTGCTCCTCCCGATCGCTGGTCTCCCCGCAAAGTATTTATTGATGACTGCGTCCATTATAAGCGTATCTTCCATTTTGGTTTTGCTACTTACTATACAATCCTCAGGATGAATCTACCCAAAGGACTGCGAATTATTACAGAGGAAAATGAAAAACAGGAGCATCAGCAGTTCCGATTTCGACAATTTCGATCGCAGGGCCTTCAGCGCGAGGTAGATGTGGTTTTCGACCGTACTCTGCGCGATGCCGAGCCGCTCGCTGATTTCGCGGTGCGAGAATCCCTGCAGGTAGCTCAGCGTGAAGACCTCGCGGCACTTTTCGGGCAGGGCGGCCACCGCCGCGTCGATGCCGGCGCGCAGGTCCTGCGAGTAGATCTTTTCGATGATGGGATTGTTGTCGGGATCGTAGTAGGCGTATCCGATGCTCTCGATCCGCTCCTGATGGTAGGAGCGGTAGTTGCCCGCATGGCGGTTTTTGTTCACGTAATTGACCGACTGGTTGTAGACCGAGCGCAGCAGATAGCCGTAGAGCGACTGCCGGGGATCGAGTGTCTCGCGCCGAATCCAGACGTTTACGAAAACGTCCTGCACGATGTCCTGCGCCCAGTTTCCCTTCAGGAAGAGACGGGCGTAAGCCATCAGCGGCGCGTAATAACGGCCGCACATCTCGTCGAAAGCCTCGCGGCTGCCGTCGCGGATCGCCGCCGTGAGCCGGGCGTTGTCTGTCGGAATGGATTCCATGTTTACAAAGATACACAAATCTTGCGTATTCGCCACCCCGCACCCGGTTTTTTCACCGTCCTGCACAACGACGGCGCCGGAACACATCGCTGTATTCCGGCGCCGAAGCAGTCAGAGAATGCAAGGCGTCAGTTCTTGACGACCGATATCTCGTCGATGTAATAACGGCTCTTCTTGGCGCCTACGCTGGTGAACATCAGCTTGTCGGTAGGCAGCAGCCCCTCGATCGCGACGCTGTGCGATTTCCACGCCAGCTCGCTCCCGGCATCGCCGACCGCGATCGTGTCGCCGACCTTGACTTTCGTTCCGTCGCCGTGGACCACATACAGCTCCATCGACTCGAACTGGTCGCGGCACCAGCCCGCCTTGAAGACAACGGCCGGGGCGGTGGTCGAAGCCGCGGTCCAGACGTTTACGGCGGTCTTGAAGGTCACCGTGACATTCGCCGCCGCAGTGAGTCCGCTCATGGCGGGCGTCTGGATATAGCTCTGGTTCGCGTTGTCGCCGCCGAGACGGAAACTGCCGCAGAAGGCATTGTGAACTCCGTTGCCCGTAACCAGCGCACCGGTTTCCCAGCCGTCGTCCTTGAAGAACATCAACCGGTAGGGATCGCCGTAGGTGCCGCTGCCGGCATTCATGGCGCCGCCGCCTGCCGACCAGTCGGTGTAGGTGAACTCGGTCAGCATGGTCGAAAGCCCGGCCTCGCTGGTCACCTTCTTGGCCGATTTGACGCCGACAGCGGTCATGACGGCGTCGCCGCCCATAAAGCGGTCGAAGTCTTCATAGAACACTTCGCCGGCAGGGCCGTGCGGCGCGCTACGGTGCCCGTAATGTCGTTCGACCACGCCGAATCGGAATCTGCGGCGCCGGCCTTCACCCTGAGCCTGTAGCTTGCCGAGGGCGACAGGGCGGCCGAAGCCCACTCCGTGCCTACATAGTTGAAGGCGAAGCGCAGGGGATGCTTCCGTATCCCGAAGCTTTCGACCAGTCATAGGTGAACCGGGCGCTGCGGGAGGGATCGCCCTCCTCCTCGATGGCCACCGTATATTGCGAGACGTCTCCCGCCTGCTCCCATTCGAGGATGATGCTCGACGTGGTTACGGCGGCTATCCTGACGTAAAGCGTCTTCGACTGCAGCGTCGCCGCATCGGAGTTGTCCGCGGCAAGCGCGGCGAGCGCCACGACCGAGAAGTCGTGCGAAGTGCCCGCCGTCAGCCCGGTCGCCGTGAAGGCGTTGTCCGTCACGGTCTGCGGCGTGCCGTTATCGACCGTCACGCTGTATCCCGTGGCGCCGGAAACGGCGTCCCATGTCAGCGCCACGGTCGAGAATCCGGGTTCGGCCTTCAGGTTGGCGGGTGCGTCGAGCTTGCCCTGCGAAGCTTCGGCGGTGGTTGCCGAAGCCTTGGCCGACCAGTCGGAGTCGGTGGCCGTGCGGCCGGCTACGGCCTTGACCTTGGCGTTGTATTTGGTTTCGGGCGTCAGCTTGTCGAGCGTGCAGGCCGTGCCGTCGATCTTTTCGACCAGCGCAGCCTTGCTTTCGTCGGTGCCGTCGGCCCAGCAGGCGACCGTATAGGATGCCGCGCCGCTCACGGCGTCCCATTTGAGCGTCAGCTTGTCGGGCTGAACGGCTTCGGCGTCGAATTTCACGTTCGCCGGGGCCGCGAGCTGCTCAAGATGCGTTTCGCCCTCGCAGGTGACGACGATGTCGTCGAGCAGGAAGCGCGTCTTGTTGGCGCCCGCCTGCGCGGGGTTCGACGAGAAGGCGATGCGCGACGTGGGCGAAAGGCCGTCGAGCGTCACCGTGAAGGTCTCGAACCGACCTACGGCCGACGAGATGTCCACGACTTTCGAAGCCACGGCCGTGCCTTTCTTGCTCACGGAGTTGTTCGACCCGAACTCGGCGCCCTCGATGGCTTCGACCACGATGTCGCTGCCATAGACGTTTTCGCCTTCGGCATAGGCGCTGGCCGAGAAACTCACCGTCACGGTCGTGTTCTTGGGCAGGGCCGCCAGCTCGGGCGTATAGAGGATGCCGATACCGCCGCCACCGCCGCCGCACTTGATGTAGCCCGGACGGGTCGAGGTGTTGCCCGACGACCCCCAGCCCGTCATGCCGAGGCTTTCGACATACTCGGCCGAGGTTCCGCCCGTGTGGATGTGGAATTCCGTAGCCCAGTTGCAGACCGGACGGTCGCCGTCGGCCTGCGGATTCACGCCCTCGGCCTTCTCCCACGTCTTGCGGAAGTCGGTGCCCGAAACGGCGTTGTAACCGGCCGCCGAATTCACGATGTCGCCGCCGTGGATGAAGGCGGAGAAATCCTGCGCCAGCACGATGTCACCGGCCTTCGCGGGGTGTTCGCAGCGGCTTTCGGGCCGGCTTGGGTCGTGGTTCCGGCCACGACGGGAGTCTGATATTGGCGAAACTCAGGTTGGTGATCCGGGCGTAATAGGTCGTTTCGGGATCAAGCCCTGAGAAGGTGTAGCGCACGACGGGTAGCCGGCCAGCGCGGTGAAGATGCCTTTGCCCGACGAGAGTTTGCCGTCGGCGAGCCAGCTGACGTAGAGGTCGGTGCAGGCTTCGTCGCGGAAAAGCTCGACGTTGTAGCTGCGCGCGGCGTCGGTCGCCTTGTCGTCGGTGTAGGACCACTCGAAGGTCAGCGTCGAACCGCTCGCCGCATGGAGTTTCAGCTGCGGATCGAGGTCGAGGATGCCCACCGAAGCCATCAGCATGGCCGGTTTGTCGTGCTCGGTGACGTACACCCAGTCCGAAGTGGCGGAGTAGGGTAGTTGGCCCGCACGCGGCCGTAATAGATCCGGTCGGTCGGCAGGTCGGTGAATTCATGGTAGTCGATGTCGGCGGTGGTCATGCAGAGCGCTTCGCTGACGGGGTTCATGTCGCCGTCCACGAGCTGCACGGTGTACGATGTCGCGCCGCGGACGAAGTCCCAGCAGATCGTGAGCGACTTGTTGCCGTATTCGAGCAGTTTCACGTTTTTCGGGGTCTTCGACTTGTAGGCGTCCGAAATCTCCACGCCGTCGTCCTTGCAGGCCGTGAGCGAAACCGCGGCCGAGAACGAGAACAGGGCGAACAGAATGTATATGATGCTTTTTTTCATGGTAGTTGTCCGGTTTTAGTATACGAGCTTGATGTCGTCGATGTACCAGCGGCCCGCCTTCACCGAGGAGCCCGAGAACCAGCTGTCGGCCGTGGAGATGAAGAATGCCAGATTGGCTTTCGCGCCGGGATTGGGGATGACGGCCGTGACCTCGACCCACGTGTAGGCGGGGATGTCGAGCGAAACGTAGCTCTTGGTCGAAGCTACGATCTTGTCCAGCGTGCCCTTCGGGATCCAGAACCCGTCGTTCTTCTCGCAGATGCCCACCATGCCCTGGTCGGGGGCTGCGGCCCAGATGGCGACCTTGCAGGTCAGCAGCAGGTCGTAGCCCGCGGGGATGTTCAGCACCGGGGAGATGAGGTTGCCCGGCTGCCCGTCGGCATTGTCGCTCGCGGCGCCCAACTGGATGTAGCCCGGACACATGTAGTTCAGGTAGCCTGTCCACCCCTCCATGCCGATGGCGCGGTAGAACGCCGCGTTGCCGTTGCGTACGGTCGAGGTGATGCCGCCGATGCTGGCGTTGGTGCCCGCCGTAACGCTCACCGTCTCGTTGTCGAGGCTCAGGTTGGCCACGGTCTTGTCGGCCGTCGTGACACCCGCCTTCTGGCCGATGCAGTCGCCGCCCCAGGGGAATTTGCCGAAGTTCTGCGTCAGCAGGGGAAGCTCCTCGCCCTGGGCGTCGAACCCGGCGCGGACGATGGTCGAAACGGAGCCGAAGTCCTTTTCCGCGCCGGCCTCGTCCATAGCCTTCACGGCGAAGGTCACGATGCCCTGGCGGGTGGCGGTGCCCGTCAGGGGTACTTCGATGTAACCGTTGCCGGCCGCCGAGATCGAATAGCTGCCGCTGGCGGCCGTGATCCCCTCGCCGCCGGTCTGCGTCACCGTGACGGTGTATTTTTCCGTGCCGAGCGCCTTGATGTAGGGGATGCGGAGCGTGGCCCCGGCTTCCGCGTTGAGTTTGAGCATACCCGAGACGTCGAACTGCTGTCCGTTGTCGAAGGGTTTCCACTCGAAGATACCGTTGTCCTGCCTGATGGCGATGGCGACGTTCTCTTCGCCGCAGCCGTGCAGGTAGATGGTGGCGTTACGCTCCTCGGAGGTGTTCTGGTCGCAGGTGACCGTCACCTTCTGGTAGGTGCCGGGGTCTCCCTTGCCCGAGAGCTGGTCGACATGCACCCAGCCGTAGGCGTTCGTCCACTCGCGGCTGTCGGGGGTGTCGCTGATTTGCCAGTCCCCCGTGGCGCGGATCGTGAACGTATCGCTCGATTCGACGTACGGGAAACTCATCTCGCGCAGGTTGCGTTTGAGGAACCCCTGGTCGTCGTCGCTGCACGCGGCAAGACCGCAGATCCCGCCCAACGCGAGAACTATCGTCAGTTTATGAATAAATTTCATCATGATTGGATCGTTAGTTTGTTTGTAAAACCGATAAAAAAAATCAGAAACCGACTCCGGATACACTGCCGGATGTCAATTTCCTACACGGTTTCTAACGATATCGAATGACTTGCATTGCAAAAATAGCAATTTTCCGGGATTCGCAAGAAAAATGTTTAAAATTTTACGAACCTTGCGGCGAAAAACCGAAAAATAAAATATCTGTAATATAGGTATGAATATTTAAATTACAAAACGATAAAAAAGGGTTTTCGTTTGGGTAGTTTGCCCCGGTCGCTTGTATCTAATGCAGACCGGACGGAAAACGCCGGCCGCAACCGACCCAATGCAAACTAAAAAAACGATTATTAACCGGAAACTTTAAAACAACTTCGACGATGTCTGACTAATCCCTCCCCCTACACCAGCACTACACGGTTTTTTATCGGACGACGGATGACTTGCAAGGTTCTGTCTGCCGTATCGGAACGAATTTCCCCGGAGCCCGCCTGCACGGCGCGGCTGCGGACGTGCTTTGCACGCGGCAGCGGGAAATAACCAATTAACCGAATTGAAACTATGAAGAAATTATTCCATAAAGGACTATGTCTGGTCATGGTGCTCTGCTGCATAGCATTTAAGGGTTATGCGGGGGAACGCTTCCCGACGCCCAAGGGCACGACCTGAAACTGTCCTATTCCCGAACGACGCTCAAAACCGTTGCCGACGCGATCACGCAGCAGGTGGGCATCGTATTCTCCTATGAAATCGCACTGGCCGATTATCCGATGGAGAACCTCTACGTTACGGAGCAGGGGCCGCGCTCGACGCCATCCTCAAAACGGTATTCACGCCCCGCGGCATCGATTACCGCGTGGTGGACAAGGTCGTGGTGCTGACGCGCAGCGCGCATCCCGCACAAACCGTCAAGGCCGCTCCGGCCAAGGCGCAGGTGACGGGCGTGGTGCGGGACGCTGCAGGCAACCCGATGATCGGCGTGACGGTCACGATCAAAGGCACGCTGGTCGGCGTCTCCACGGGCGTGGACGGCAGCTACACCATTCCGGCGGACAAGGACGCAATGCTGCTCTTCTCGTATATCGGCTACCGCCCCCATGAGGAGGTGGTAGGGCGCCGCACGCAGATCGACGTCACGATGCAGGAGGACGAGCTGGTGATGGACGAAGTAGTCGTCGTAGGCTACGGCACGCTCAAGAAACGCAATATCGTGGGCGCGGTCGAGAACCTTTCGGGCGACGCGGTCGAAAACCGGCCCAATGCCAACATCACCCGTTCGTTGCAGGGCCAGATCCCCGGCCTGAACATCGTGCAGGTCGACGGTAAGGCCGACCATGCCGGCGAAGTCACCATCCGCGGCGTGAACAACACGTTCAAGGCCCGTGTGAGCGGCGGTGAAAAGACCAACAAACTCGGACAGGGCGGCGGCGCGCTGGTGCTCATCGACGGTGCCGAAGGCGACATGGGTTCGGTGAACCCCGACGACATCGCCTCGATCTCGGTGCTCAAGGACGCTTCGTCGGCCGCAGTATACGGCGCCCGCGGCGCATTCGGCGTGATTCTCATCACGACCAAGGATCCCGAGAAGGGCAAGGTGCGCGTGAGTTACAACGGCTCCGTGTCGCTGCACCGCCGTACGGTGATCTGGGAGGACAACGTGGTCACCGACCCCGTGCAGTGGGTCGATGCCTTCCGCGAGTCGTATCTCAACTCCTCGCCGACGGCGACCGTACCGTCGCTCTTCAATAACTACATGCCCTATTCGAACGCCTGGTTCGAGGAACTCAAGCGCCGCCGTGCCGATCCGACGATGGACAACTACGACATCGACGCCAACGGCAACTACAACTACTACGGCGAGACCAACTGGCTCAAGGAGATCTACAAGTCGGTGAACTATTCGACCACCCACGCCGTCAGCATCCAGGGCGGCCGCGAAGGGGTCAGTTACTACATTTCGGGCCGTTACTACAACCAGGACGGCATCTACAAGGTGGGCGAGGAGACCTACAAGAAGTATAACCTCCGCGCCAAGGGTTCGATCCGCATCCGCCCGTGGCTGACGCTCGACAACAACACCAGTCTGATGAGCAGCAAGTACCATCAGCCGATGATGCACTACGGCCAGCAGATGATCTCGCGTCAGATCGACATGTTCGCCTTTCCGTTCGCGCTGCTGAAGAACCCCGACGGCACATGGACGCAGACCGCGGCCAAGACCGGTTATGCGGCCTTCGCCGAGGGCACCTCGTGGCAGGAGAACAACAAGCTCGAAGTGGCCAATACCACGACGTTCAACTTCGAATTCGTCCCCGACGTCTTCAAGGTCTCGGCCGACGTGACCTACAAGGGCTCCCGCTGGTCGCGCGACCGCATGGAGAACCTCTACACCTACTACACCGGCGTGAACGTTTCGGGGCAGGACAACAGTTTCTCGTCGCTCGAAAACTGGACGTACCGCTCGGACTACATCTCGACGAACATCGTCGGTACGGTCACGCCCAAGCTGGGGGCCGACCACGACCTGAACGTGGTCGCCGGATGGAACCTCGAGGACTACGACTACCGCACGCAGAAGACCTACCGCCAGGGCAACCTCTATCCCTCGAAGCCGAGCTTCACGCTCATGGACGGCGAGTATTACTCGACCACCTCGGGCGGCTACACGTGGGGGCTGGTCGGCTTCTTCGGACGTATCAACTACGCCTACGCGGGCCGCTATCTGGTCGAGCTGAGCGCACGCTACGACGGTTCGTCGAAATTCCCGGCCAACTCGCAGTGGGGATTCTTCCCTCGGCATCGGTGGGCTGGCGCTCTCGGAGGAGCCGTGGCTCAAACCGCACGTGGAGGGATGGCTCGACAACTTCAAGATCCGCGCGAGCATCGGTTCGCTCGGCAACGCCAACATCGACCCCTATCAGTACCTCGAAACGATGACGGCCACCAACAGCGCCTCGATCGCCAAGTCGTCGGTCATCATCAACGGTCAGAACGTGCCTTACACGTCGGTTCCCGACCTGATTCCCGACGACATCACGTGGGAGAAGGTGACCACCTACAACATCGGTCTGGACCTCGACCTGTTCAACAACCGGCTCTCGTTCACGGGCGACTACTACCGCCGCAACACCACCGACCTCTACACCGTCGGTCCCAACCTCCCGCAGGTGCTGGGCAGCGCGGCGCCCTACGGCAACTACGCCAGCCTGAAGACCAAGGGCTGGGAGGTCAGCCTCGGCTGGCGCGATTCGTTCAAGCTGGGCGGCAAACCCTTCAACTACAGCCTCCGGGCCATGCTGTGGGACAGCCGCAGCTGGATCACCGACTACTATAACGAAACGGGCGACCTGACGACCTACTACAAGGGCATGGAAATCGGCGAGATATGGGGTTTCCGCACAGCGGGCATCTACGCCAGCAACGCCGACGCCCTGAACGGCCCGGCCTACAACTTCTTCAAGAACGGCGAGATGTTCCGCGCCTATGCCGGCGACCTGCGCTTCGTCGACGTGGACGGCGACGGCATCATGACCAAGGGCAACCGCACGCTGTCCAACCACGGCGACCTGGAGATCATCGGCAACCAGTCGCCGCGCTACCAGTACAGCATCAACATGTCGCTGAACTGGAACGGCATCGGGCTTTCGATGCTGTGGCAGGGCGTGGGCAAGCGCGACTGGTACCCGTGGACGGAGTCCGGATTCTTCTGGGGCAAATGGAACCGCGCCTACAACTCGCTGATGAAGACACAGACGGGCGACAACGTGGTTCGGATCGACAAGAGCACCGACAACTGGCGCGTCACGAACATGGACAAGAATCCCTACTGGACACGCATGGTATCGCTCGCCGCCAACCGCAACGACGGCCCGCTGACGTGGGAGAACGACCACTACCTGCAGGACGCTTCGTACATCCGACTGAAGAACATCACCATCGACTACACCTTCCCCAAGCACATCTGCAAGAAGCTGCGCCTCGAGGGGCTGAAGGTCTACCTGTCGGGCGAGAACCTCTTCACCCACTCGCCGATGTTCAAGCACACGGACATGTTCGACCCCGAAGTCATCACCAGCGGCGACTCCGATTTCGCGGCCTCGACCACTTCGGGCCTGAACGGTACGGGTAACGGCTATTCCTACCCGATGCTCAAAACCGTGACCCTGGGCGTAAACGTAACATTTTAACCGACTGCAACCATGAAAAAATCCTATTATACACGCTGATGACCGTGGCGGCCGCAGGAATGACCGCCTGCGAGGACTTCCTGACGCGCGACACCTACGACCAGATCGGCAGCGACGAATTCTGGAAATCGGAGACCGATCTGGAGCTATATGCCAACGGATTCATCCAGAAGATGATCCCCGGCGACGGAACCATCACGCGCGGCGACATCGACGCCGACTACTGCGCCGTGGACATCGCCACCGACCTGCTGCGTCCCGACGGCAACGTCTCGCCCGACAATCAGGGCGGCTGGACCGAAAGCAGCTGGACCAACCTGCGCCGCGTAAACTACATGCTCGACAACATGCACCGCTGCCGGGGCCGCGTAAGCGACGAGGTTTACAACCATTACGAAGGCGTGGCCCGCTTCTGGCGCGCATGGTTCTACTACGACAAGGTGCGGACCTTCGGCGCCGTGCCTTGGTACGACTTCACGATCTCGGCCAGCGACAAGGAGGCTCTGACCAAACCCCGCGACAGCCGCGAATACGTCATGGACAAAGTGCTCGAAGACCTCACCTTCGCCAGCACCTACTGCCTCTCCGACGCCAAATTCACGAAAGGCTCGGCGCTCATCAACAAGTGGGTGGCACTGGCCTTCAAGTCGCGCGTCTGCCTCTATGAAGGCACCTTCCGCAAGTACCACTCGCGCGAGCCGTCGTCCGACAAACCGTGGCAGGCCGAGTATAACGCCGACAACAAATTCCTGCGCGAGGCCGCTGCCGCCGCCAAGGAGATCATGGACAAGGGGCCCTATTCGCTCGTCACGGGCGATGTGAAGACCGCCTACCGCTCGCTCTTCACCAGCGCCGGGCTGCTCACGCAGGAGGTGATCTTCGGCCGTGAGTACAGCAAGGAGCTCTCGGCGTTCCACGAGACCAGCTGGTACTACTATTCGCCGACCTACGGTGCCAAGATCGCCATGACCAAGAAGTTCATGAACACCTACCTCACGACCCGGGGCACGCCGTTCACCGACATCGACGGTTACCAGACCATCGACTTCATCCGCGAGTTCGACGGCCGTGACGCCCGCATGGCGCAGACGGTCATCAGCCCGACCTACAAGATGAAGATCAGCGGCCGCGAACGGCTCTATTCGCCCAACTGGAAAGTGACCCGTACGGGCTACCATCCGATCAAGTGGTCGATCGACGACGATGCCGACAACGTGCTTTCGAAGGCGGCCAGCTGGAACTCGCTGCCGATCATTCGTTACGCCGAGGTGCTGCTGAACTACGCCGAGGCGAAGGCCGAGCTGGGCGAAATGGACGCCGCGGTATGGGATCAGACCATCGCGCAACTGCGCAGCCGTGCCGGCGTGACCCCGGTCGTCCCGGACAAGGCCGACCCCTACATGGAGGCCTATTTCCTCAATACCGTGACCGACAAGTGGATACTCGAAGTGCGCCGTGAGCGCGGCATCGAGCTCTGCCTCGAAATGGGGCTGCGCTGGGACGACGACATGCGCTGGCACATGGGCGACCTGCTCACGAGCGACAACAACCCCTGGACGGGCATCTGGATCGGCAACACGGGCTACACCTACGATTTCACGGGGCAGAGCACCGACGACAACGGCGATCCCGTACCCGACTTCTACATCCGCCCGGGCGAGGATACCGAACATTCGATCGCCATTTCCAATACGGGGGCCAACCAGACCTTCTCGCTCAACGGCGAGGGCAACATCGTCTGGGAATACCGCCGCGTATGGAGCGAGAAGAAATACCTGCGTCCGATCCCCCAGACGGCGATCACCCGCAACCCGAACCTCGAACAGAACGCGCTCTGGAAATAAGCAATAAAAAACTCAGGATATGAAAACGAAAATCATGTTATTATGCTGTATGGCGGCGACGCTGATGCTGGCATGCAGCAACGACAAGTCCGGCGGGCATGACGGCGACGAGGGAGTCGAAACCGAAGTCAACGGCACGCAGCTCGACGGCAATACGACCCTCTACGGACTGGTGACCGACACGTCGGGAAACCCCATCCCGGGCGTGGTCGTGTCGGACGGCTACGGCTGCGTCACGACCGATGCCAACGGCGTCTACCAGATGGAGCGCTACAAGAAGGCGCGCTTCGTACATTACAGCACGCCGGCAGGGTATGCCATCAACACGTCGGCAGACAACTACCCGCTCTTCTACGCCGAGATCGTCCATAAGAACATCGCCGACCGCCACGACTTCGTGCTGACGCCGCTGCCGGCCCCGGAAAGCGATTTCACGCTGGTCTGCATCGCCGACCCGCAGTGTGCGACCACGGCCGAGATCAGCCGCTACGTCAACGAGACGATCCCCGACGTCGAGGCTACGGTCGACGCTTACAAGGCCAAGGGCACGCCGGTCTACGGCATCACGCTCGGCGACATCGTCTTCGACACGCCCGACCTGTGGAGCAACATGAAGGAGTCGATGGCCAATCGCAACCTGCCCGTCTTCCAGACCATCGGCAACCACGACCATCTGCAGACCGAGACTTCGGACGACAATGCCGCGGCCAATTTCGAAACGCAGTTCGGCCCGCGCAACTATTCGTTCAACCGCGGCGACGTGCACATCGTGTCGATGGACAACGTCCTCTACGAAGGCAAGAAAAAGTACAAGGGCGGCATCACCGACAGGCAGCTCGAATGGCTCCGTCAGGACCTGTCGCACGTAGACAAGGACAAGCTCGTGATCTTCTGCGCGCACATTCCCTTCCGCGGGGGTACGAGCGTGACGGACGAGAGCCACGAGAACTACGACGGCGTGCTCGACCTGCTGGCCGAATTCTCCGAGGCGCACATCATGATCGGCCATACGCATTACCAGCAGAAATACATCCACAAGCGTAACGGGAAGACGATCCTCGAACATGTCCACGGCGCCGCCTGCGGTGCGTGGTGGACGGCGAACCTCTGCGCCGACGGCACGCCGAACGGGTATGGTGTCTACGAGATTTCGGGCAACACCATCGCCAACCAGTACTACAAGTCGACCAACAAGGAAGCCGACTATCAGATCCGGGCCTATTCGGCCACGCAGGTGTTCGGCAAGTCGGGCAGCCTCACCTTCGGCTGGGCGGCCAACGCCCCGGCCATGAACGATGCGAAGTGCATCGTGGCCAACGTCTGGAATTCGGACACGGGCGGCGACTGGAAAGTGTCGCTCTGGCAGAACGGCGCGAAGGTGGGGATATGACCCGCATTTCGACCTGCGACTACTGGGCCTACGCCTACCACGTGCTCTACTTCAGCAAGAGCGTGGGCAGCACGTGGGGCAAGAAGCTCGACCACTTCTATTACGGCAGGCTGACCTCCGGGACGCCCGAAACGGCCGATTTCGAGATCGTCGTCGAGGACGGCATGGGCAACACCTACCGCACGTCGAAACTTCAGACCGACTTCATCGGATTCTGATTCCGGCCTGCAAAAGCGATGCCGCGCTCCTTTCGGGGCGCGGCATTTCTTTCATGCGGAAATCCGTCAGCGGAGTCCCAGCTTGTCCATCATCCTGAGGGGATAGTTCGTGATGCCGTAGACATCGCTGCGGATGCCCTGATACCACTGCATCGCTCGTCGGTGTCGATCTGCCACAGGCTCAGCCGCACCTTGTTTTCGGAAAGCTCTTGGCCCGCTTGGTGTCCAGCCCGAAATCGGCGAGCTTCATGTTGGCCCACGGAATGTCTCTGGCGATGAAGTCGCCCGGTTCGTAGGCCGCCGCTCCGTACGACACGGGCCACGCCGAGCGGACCGCGGGAATCACCTTGTCGCGTATGGCAAGACGGCCGACGATGAATCCCACGAAATTCTTGGCTCTCTTCTCGTGGACGATTTGCGCGGCGGCGATGCCGGTCCGGCTCGCTTCCGCATTGCCGCCCGCCTCGTCGCCGAGCGTCTTGACGTCGATCCACAACTGCGTGCAGCCGCCTTCGAGCACCACGTCGATGAACTCCTCCAGCAGCGGCAGTTTCTCGCCGTTGGCCAGCGTGGCCCTTGGCGCACAGCTCGGCATAGGTGGCGTCCTTGAAGCAGGTGTTGCCGAGGTAATAATCGTCGTGGTAGACGACCACTTTGCCGTCTTTGGTCAGGTGGATGTCGCACTCCGAGGCGAAGAGCTTCATCTCGACGGCCTTTTTCAGCCCGGCGACGGAGTTCTGCGGAAATCCGGTCTCGGCATAACAGCCGCGGTGCGCCACGACCTTGTTATCGACGGGTTCGGGTTCGGGATAGACCGCCGGTTCGCCCGTCTGCTCCCACCACCAGTCGGGCAGCGGTTCGTAATCGTCGTCGGAGCATGCCGCCAGCCATACGCAGGCCGCACAGCACGCCATCAGCAGATATTTCAGCTTTTTCATCGTTCTTGTCGTTTTTGGACCGGGAGCGCCCTTCGGCGGCCGCACCCCGGTCGGTTGATTACCTCTTGACTTTGTAGTTTTCACGCAGCGGATGCCCACAGCCGGGTTGCCGGCGTCGAGGTTGTCGTTGAACCAGTAGTTGCTCGTCGCCTTGACGTTGTTCAGACGCCACGTCTTCTTGGCCGAGGAGCCAATCAGCGGCACCCACGAATGGGCCGTGTCGCCGTACTGCCCGTAGCCGTTCTTGTTGAGCCGCCATCCGGTCGGATAGAGGTTGAAGTCGAAGGCGTCGGCGCCCGCGGCACGGGCGGGAGTGCTCGTCCAGCCCTCCTGCGTGCGGAGCCACGGAGCCACGTTGTTGGCGTTGGTGGCGACGAGTTTGGCGATGGTCAGCATCTCCTCCCGGACGGGATAGGTCCCATCGCCGCGCGAAGCTTCGAGCGCAGCATAGGCCAGTCGTACCAGTCGCGGAAGTTGGCGATATGCCAGCCGTAGGGCAGATGCCCTGAATCTGGGCCGAGAGCGCCGGATTTTCGGCGAAGAACCGCTCGTCGTCGGTCACGGCTTTCATCTCCGCGGACTTGAAGACGCGCGCCGTGATCTGCGTGCCGACGGCATCGACGAATGTCGAACCGACATTGTAGGCCGAAGGCCATTCGATCGAGGTGATGCCGCGGCCCAATCCGCCGGCGGGCGTGCCCAGCAGGATTTCATCGAGCGTATAGAGACGTCCGTGACGGTCCGTGACGGCCTGATCGCCCTTGACCGATCCGCCGCTCTCCTCTTCGTCGTAGGCGGGATTGCGCTCGATGTAGGGTCTTGGGGATCGTAGCCGCCCGACGTCGCCGAGCCGGAATAGGCCGGCACCAGACGCGACCCCAGTTTCATCGCGCCGATCTCCGACCGCCGTTCCAGTTCAGGTTGCGGGTCATCCATATCTTCACGCCGCCGTCCTTGGTCCGGAACGCCTTCGACGGGCAGGCGGCCGCCGCGTCGTCGGGCATGCAGTTGGCGATCGCTATGCGCGACAGGGTGTAGGTCATCGCATTGAGGTCGATGGTCAGCGTACGCATGCCGTCGATGTCGATCGCAGGCCCGCGGGAACCGCATCCGCCGCCGAATTGAGCGTGACGATCCGCCCGTCGGCCGCAAGCGCGTAAGCGGGTAGTAATCGGCGCGCAGCACGGTGTTGACGCGATTTCGGGTGCATTTCCGGCAGTGAAATAGGCGTCGAAACGGTAGACGCCCGTCTCGGACTTGGTCATGCGCCGGGCGAGTTCGAACCGGTCGTAATCGAACAGCGACGCACCCCAGACATAGCAGTAGAGGTCTTTGGCCAGCTGCGTGACAGGAATCTTCGCCGTGGCGGCGCTCGTCTCCCCGCTGCCGACCGTGATATAGACGTTGGCCGTGCGCGGCTGCTCCTCGTCGTCCCACGGCGCGGCCGTGAAGCGGATCACGTTGCCGCCCAAATCCTCCCACGAAATCCAGTCGGCGTCCTCGTCTCTGGAGACCGCATAGACGTCGCCCATGTTGGTCGTGAAGCTGACATCAACCGGGACGATCTCGTCGGCGTTGAACTCGATCTGCTTCGGGTCCACCGTGACTTCGGCGTCGGGGTAGACGCCCGTCTGCACGACCCGGAGCGTCTCCTGCGTACCGTCGGCCGCCGTCAGGGTAACGGTCGCCGTGCGTTTGTAGGCCGTATTTTCGGTCGCGGTGATCGGAATCCGCGGTGCGTGACGCCGTCGGCGTCGGTGACGCTGCACTCCGTCAGCGTGCACCACGTTTCGGTTTTGTCCGTCTCGGCGCTCCATGCCATCGACCTGCGTGCCTTGGGGTTGAGCGTGACGATGACGTTCTGTCCCTGATCCTCCCGGCGTTCCGCCCGGCGTTGTCGAGGGTCACGACTTCGGGCGAGAAGGCGATGCGTGTGGCCTGCACGTTGTTGTCCATGTCGTCGGTGTCCGCCAGCGGATTGCAGGCGCATGCGAGGGCCGCGGCGACGAGCGCAATATAACAGTTGATTTTCATTGTCGTTCGTTTTCGGGTTATGTATCAATACCAGCCCTCCGTCTGTTTGAGCTTGGAATTCTTGATGATGGACTCCTGCGTGATGGGCCACAGGAGAATGTTGGCGTTGCTTCGCGCTTGTCGGCGACATCCTTGTTGTACTCCCAGACCGCGTCCAGACGGATCAGCGTCCACCACGTGCGCCCTTCGCCGACCAGCTCTTTGAGACTCTCCTCGACGATGGCCCGTTTTACGGCCGCCTCGCTCTGATCGGTGTAGTGGGCGGCGTTGCCGTAGGCGCGCTTGGTGATTTCGCCCAGCGCCGTCAGCGCCCCGCCGTAGTCCTTCCGGTAGTATTTGATTTCGGCATCCATCAGGAAGGCCTCGGCATAGCGGTAGAGGATGAAGTCGGAGTCGAAATGCGCGCGCCGCTTATCATCTGCCCGACGCCCTTTTCGGTCCACTCGATCGACTTGATCGTCGTGCCGTAATCGGCCCTGTTGTAGGTCAGCTTCGTGCGCGTGTCGCCCTCGACCGAGGTCAGCAGCGCCTTGTAGCGGTCGGTGTACCACCACCACTGGTTGCCGCCGGTGATGGGCACCGGGTTGTTCTGGTAGGCCGCTTCAACGTAGTTGCTGTTCCAGCCGAGGTAATAACCCGGTCCGTTGACGGCTTCGCCGTTGGCCTGATGGACGGCGAAGATCACCTCCTTGTTGAGCTTGTTGGCCGAGGAGAAGACCTGAGCGTAGTCGCTTTCGAGACGCGACGCCGAGAGGTTCAGCGTTTCAATGGCCTCCTCGGCCATAGTGAGGTACGACGAACCGCCGCCGGCGACGCGGTACATCCACAGCGCATAGTCGGCCTTGAGCATCTGCACCGCGGCGGGCGTGGCTACGGCCTTGTCCGAATTGTCGGTCACGTACCGCTCGGCTTCGGTCAGGTCGCTTTCGATCCGGGCGAAGATCTCGCCTTCGCGCGCGGGCAGGTGAGGTCGCCGGCCGTGGATTCGTACCCGTAAGGGCCAGCGGAGCGTCGCCCCAGATGCGTGCGATCCAGAAATAGCACCACGCGCGGGAGAAATAGGCGTTGCCCAGACTGAAATTGCGGACCGATTCCGAAATTCCCATCTCCGGCACGTGCTTGAGAATCAGGTTGGCCTGATTGACGGTCTTATACATGACGCTCCAGTCGGCATACTCGTTGACCGAGCTCATGGTGCTGGTGCGCACCTGAGACTGGTCGACGCCGTTGAGCGTGTTGTGCGTCCCCGGGCCCCACAGCCCGTTGCGCAGCTCGCCCCAGCAGAGGTAGACGTCGTTCATGCTCTTGAGCGCGCTGCGCAGGTAGACGTACAGCCCGTAGGTGGCCGACGTGGCGTCGCTCTCCTCTTTCCACATGTTGCTGGCCGAGAGCTTGTTGTCCTGCATGATGTCCAGGTCGCCGTGGCAGCCGCCCGCCCCGTATGCGCAGAACAGCAGCGCGACTCCGGCTATAGTCTTTCCGAATTTCGTTTTCATGGCAGTAGGGTGTCAGAACGTGAGTTTGGCCGTGAAGAGCACTTTGCGCGTCGGCGGGTAGGGACTGAACCCGGTGTCGTAGGTCGACGACGCGGTGTAGAGGCCGCCGGTGGTCGCGGCCTCGGGCGAGACCCCGTGCACGGCCGTCCAGTAGCAGAGCGTGTTGCCCGAGACGGTGAGCGTCACGTCGCTTATGTGCAGTTTGCGCAGCCACGCCTTCGGGAGCGACCACGAGAGCGAAACATCGCGCAGGCAGAGGTAGTCGGCCTTCTCGACGAATATGTCGGACGTGCGCCCGTAGTTGCGGTTGCCCCAGTCCGTATCGTTGGCCGTGAAACGGGCGTAGCGCGTGTCGTCGCCCGGCTGCGACCAGCATTTTTTCACCTCGTTCACCAAATTCCAGTTGCAGTTGCCCATCGTCGCCATGAAGTAGCGCATCTGCATCTCGTTCTGGATCGATGGCCCAGCGCATAGTCCATATAGATATTCAGCGACCAGTTCCGGTACGGAAAGTATTGCCGATGCCGCCGGTCGAGTGGGGCAGGGCATACCCCAGCAGGAACTGGTCTTCGGCGTTGATGATCTGCCGGCCGTCCATGCGCGTCGATCCCGGACGGTCTTTCCACTCGTAGTCGCCGATGTCCTTGCGCCCGGCTATCTGCCGCCGGTCGCTGCGCCGGTAGCCGCGCGACTGCGTGTCGTACCGGGCCGCGTCGGCCTCCTCCTGCGTCTCGATGATGCGCTCTGCGACATAGCCGAAGATACGCCCCATGCGCTCGCCCTCGGCGATGCCCCCGAACTGGCTCCCATCACCGACCGAGATGCCGTTGATGCGGTTGCGGGGATTGCCGTTGTCGGGCAGTTCGAGCACGCGGTTCATGTTGAAGCTGTAGGTAGTCGGTATCCACGTGAAGTCGCCGCGGCTGATGCTGACCGACGAAATCGCCAGATCGACGCCGTAGAAGCGACCTGCCCCACGTTGGAGACCACCGAACCGTAACCGGTGGTGTTGGGCAGCGTCACGTCGAACAGCAGGTTGCGCGTCACTTTGTCGTAATAGTCGAAACTCACGCGCACTCCGGTCGTCGGCCAGCCCCATGTCCAGACCGGCATTGACCTGCGTCGTGGATTCCCATGTCAGGTTGTTGTTCGGCATTTCGCCGGTCGTGGTGGTGGACATGCCGTTGTACTGGTACGCCGAGTTGTAACTGCCGTAGGTGTCGTAAAGCCCGATGCCGTTGTTGCCCGTCAGACCGTACGCTGGCCTCGTTTGAGCGAGCTGACCACCTTGTTCTGGCGGCCAGAACGCCTCCTCGTCCGATCCAGCTGGCCGCCGCCGGGAAGTAACCCCAGCGGTGGCCCGGCGAATTTCGACGAGCCGTCGGCGCGCATCGGTGAACGACAGCAGGTATTTCTCGCGGAAGTCTGTAGTTGACACGTCCGAAAGTAGGAGATCAGCACTGTCGGTCCGCGTGCTGGTCGGGTAGTTGGTGATGTTGAGGTCCCGACGTTCAGCGTCGGAATCTTGTCCGATGCCGCCCTGCACGCGCGTCGATGCTGTTGAGTCTTGTCCGCATGTAGTCGTAACCGGCCACCACGTCGATGTTGTGGTCTTGGCGAAGGTTTTCTTCCAGTTCAGGTAGGTCTGGAAGTCCATGCGGTTGGTCTCCGTGAAGGCCTCCTTCGTGGGCCGGATGTTGGTGCCCGTCGTGGGGTTGTTCTTCACGAAGAAGTGGCTGCGCGAATGGCGGTTGTGGTTCGAGAACTGGGCCACCAGGCGCAGGCCGTCCAACGATCGCCCATTCGAGGTTGATGTTCACGCTCGACGCTTGGTCGTCTCGCCCGTATCGCTGTAATAATAGGCTGTAGTAGGCGGCGGCAGCGCTGTGTTGTTCGGACCCATGGCGGGCGTTCCGGCCAAATCCTCCCGGCTTCTCGCCGTACCAGTCGCGGTGGGTGGCGGCACCGAAAGGCCGCGGATGACCGAATTGCGCTTGTTGAGCGCGCCTCCGTCGAGCATCTGCCGCTCGATCTGCGAATAGTCGAAGGTCGTGGTCGCCGTCAGGCGTCTGGTCACCTGGAAAGTCGTGTTGCCGTGGAACGTGAAGCGCGAATAGCCCGTCGTGATCCCGATCCCGCTGTCGTCCGTATAACCCGCCGAGGCGGCGTATTGGATGTTGTCGCCGCCCCCGTCGATGCCGACGTAGTAATTCTGCCAACATGCGTCGCCGAACCATTGGCTCTGCTGGTCGTTGTCCTCGAAGACGATGATGCGCCCGGGGTTCACCGGGTCTTCGACCCATTGGTAGCCGGCGGGAACCGGTTCGTCCGGCCGGAGGTAACGGGTCGTCCAGAGCGATTTGGCCGTATTGCCCGTGCCTGCCGACTGTTCGCCGCCCAGCACCGATGCCGGATCCATGCCGCCGCAATACCCCTCCATGAGCGCCGGACGCACCGTGAGGATGTAATCGCGGGCGTTCATCAGGTCGAACTTCGTGGCGGGCGACGCCCAGGCCCACTGCCCCTCGAATACGATCCGGGGGCCGAGGTGTTTCGAACCTTTCTTCGTGGTGATGAGGATCACGCCGTTCGACGCGCGGGAACCGTAGATGCCCGCCGCCGCGGCGTCCTTGAGGAACGAAACGGATTCGATGTCGTTGGGATTCAGCCCGGCCATTTCGCGGACTACGCCGTCGACCAGCACGATCGGGTCGTTCGACTGGTTGATCGACGATCCGCCGCGGATCAGGAATTTGGGGTCTGCGCCCGGTGTCGCATCGGTCGTAGCGACCTCGAACGGCGATACGGCCTTTCATACCGTCCCGACGAGTTCACGGGCATGCTTTCGAGGTTTTGCCGTCCATTTCGAGATCGCCGAAGTCACGGTCCTGCGCGTCTGCGTGCCGTATCCACGACCACTACTCTCAGCACCGACTGGTCTCCTCCATCGTGACGTCGATCATCGACGGCTTCCGACCGGTTCTTCGCGTTCCGTGTAACCGATGTACGAAAAACAGGACCGCGCCGGGCGCCTCGACCGAATAGGTGCCGTCGGCCCCAGTCGTCGCCCCGCGTGGAATCCTTCACCAGCACCGTGGCGCCGACCAGCGGCTCCCGCCGCGTCGCAGACCGGCCCGTCACGCTGTTCTTCGCTGCGGCTCCGCAGTGCGGTCGTATGTCAGCACGACCGTGCGGTCCACGATTTTGTAGCGGAATCCCCGTTTGGTGAATACGTTTTCAGAATGCTCCAGCGGGGCGTTTCTCGCGTACCGACACGTCGCCGAGCATGGACGCCAGCGCCGATTCGTAGGAGAAAAGCACGCCCGTCTGCTTGGTGAAAGCGTCCGTAAAGTCTGTAGGGTAGCGGACTTGACCGTGAGGTCCACATCGTGGTTTTTCCGGAAGGGAGCCTCCGTCGTCTTCGGCATAGGCCCTCAGGCTCAAGCCGGTAAACAAAAGAAGCATCGCCACTCCCCAACGGAAGATGGAATTTTCTTCATGATTTTAAGGTTGCGAAAAAGGTTAATTTGGGTGAAAAGCCCGTGCGGTGGCCGTCCGCGGACGGGACGGAAAATTAGTTACCGCGGACGACCTCGCAATGCGTTCCGGTCATGAACTCGACGATGTCGACGACCTCCTCGAGCGAATTGCTCCGCAGGTAGTTGATGTCGTAGCGTTTGCCGTCGTCGGGCGACATGATGCGTATGCGTACGCCGTAGCTCTTTTCGATGCCGGCGATGATCTCCGTGATCGTGGCGCCCTTCATCGTGACCAGGTTGTAACGCCTGGTCACATAGAGCGGCGCGTTGATTTCGGCCACCTCCATGTCGCCCATCCGGGCGTCGTACACGGCGCGCTGGTTGGGATGCAGCCGCACGAGGTTGTCGCCGCCGGGGGTTTCGAGGCGTACGGCGCCGCGTTCGAGCACCACCTCCGTGAACGGGTTGCCGGCGAGCGCCCGGACATTGAAGGCCGTGCCCAGCACCCGGATCGCCAGCTCGCGGGTCTCCACGACGAAGGGATGCCGCGCATCGTGCGACACGTCGAAATAGGCCTCGCCGTCGAGCCGCACGATCCGCTCCTCCGACCCCGCGCCGACCGCATATTGCAGTTCGGTCCGTCCTGCATCCACACCTGCGTGCCGTCTTCGAGACGCAGGGCCGCAATTTCGCCGCTTTCATTCAGATAAGTACGGAACAGCTCGTCCCCGGCATCCGATGCTATGAACCACGCCGCGGTTACGGCGACGGCGACCACCGCCACTGCGGCCGCAGCCAACGCCCAGCGGCGCCATGCGGGACGCCGCCGCTTCACCTCGCGGCGCATCGCTTCGTCGGCGTCGATCCGCGCGTTGAGCCGGCGCATCATGGCGTCGCAGCGCTCGCCGAGCTGTTTGGACGAAAGGTTTTGTGGGCGCTCCAGATCGCGGCGATCTCGAAATAGAAGGTGCGGTGCTCCTCCCGTTCTTCGAGCCATGCGTAAAGCCGCCGCTCTTCAGCCTCGGTCGTTTCGTGATTCAGGTGCTTGTATAATACAGAATCGATGCTGTATAATACGGTGTCGTCGGTGTGTGCCAATTATCTTTTTTAGGTGCTTGCATAATAACATACAGGCACCCCGGAGAAAATACCTACTCGGTACGGCAAATTTTTCCTATCGCATGAACAGCAGGGCGAGCAGCAACAGCAGCT
Source organism: Alistipes sp. (assembly GCA_047233565.1). Classification (GTDB taxonomy): domain Bacteria; phylum Bacteroidota; class Bacteroidia; order Bacteroidales; family Rikenellaceae; genus Alistipes. The sequence goes on along the minus strand of JBKSUH010000007.1, from coordinate 3,475 downwards.
GCTCCTTGGAGAGCTTCCGGCGCAGTTGTTTGAGCGCCGCATACATATGATTCTCGACCGTACTCTGCGAGATGCCGAGCCGCTCGCTGATCTCGCGGTTCGAAGGTCTTCGAGGTAGCTCAGTCTGAATACCTCGCGGCATTTGGGCGGCAGCGACTCGATCGCCGCGTCGAGACTCGCGCGCAGGTCGTCGGAATAGAGCTTACGGATGATCGGACTGTTGTCGGGCGCATAGTAGGCGCTGCCCATCGAGGCGATCCGCTCCTGATAGTAGGCGCGGTAATCGCCGGCGCGCCTGTTCTTGTCCAGATAGTTGAGCGCGCGGTTGTAGACCGGCGCAGCAGATATTTATACAGGGAGTTCGAATCGTCCAGCGCCGCGCGGTTCTGCCACACGTTGTAAAAGACGTCCTGCACCACGTCCTCGGCCCAGTCGTCCTTCATGAAAAGGCGGGCGTAGGAGACCAGCATGGCATATACCGGCCGCAAAGTTGTCGAAAGCCTTGCGGTCGCCGTTGCGGATCCGTGTCGTAAACAGAATTTTCTCCATCGGACAATCTGATTCGCCACAAAAGTAAACATTCTGAATTTATGAAACAATCCCCCGTGTTATTTTAATTTTTTGTAATTCCGTTAGGTGGTTTCGCCCGATCGGTTGTATTTAATATGTCACAACCGAACTACACGACCGATGGAAAACCTCTTTCCGGCGCCGGACGCCGCAGCGCAGTCCCCGGCAGCCATGCTCCGGCAGTACGGCGGCATTTGCACGCACGACGGCACCTGCCGCCGCGTTTTCCATCCCCGGCGCAGACACATCATGCGATTCTGGTAATCATCAATCATAGATAGAATGAAGAAAGCTATTCAATTCGGAGCCGGGAATATCGGCCGCGGATTTATCGGCGCCGTGCTGGAACAGGCGGGTTACCATGTGGTATTCGCCGATGTGAACGAACAGGTCGTCGCGAGGATCAACTCGGACAGGGCCTATACGGTTCAGATCATGGACACGGTCTGCGAGCAGATGCGCATTACCGACATTTCGGCAATGGACTCCCGGAGCCCGGAACTTGCCGCCCAGATCGCCGGGGCGGAACTCGTCACCACGGCGGTGGGGCTGACCGTGCTGCCCCGCATCGCCGGAGCCATCGCGGCGGGTATCGCCGCACGCAGGGATGCAGGCGTCACCGAGCCGCTCAATGTCATCGCCTGCGAAAACGGCGTCCGCGCCACCACACAGCTCCGGGAGGCTGTCCTCAAGCACCTCGACGAGGCCCAGCGTGACTGGTGCGAGCAGTACGTCGGCTTCCCCGACTGCTCGGTCGACCGCATCGTGCCGCCGGTCAAGAGCGAGAACCCGATCGACGTGGTCGTCGAACGCTTCTTCGAATGGAACGTCGAGCGCGCCGCATTCAAGGGCGCCGTGCCCGAAATCCCCGGCATGAATCCGGCCGACAACCTGATCGCCTATATCGAGCGCAAGCTCTTCACGCTCAATACCGGCCACGCCATCACGGCTTACCTGGGACGAATGAAAGGCTACATGACCATCTGCCAGAGTATCTCCGACGAACATATCCATACCATCGTGAAAGCCGCCATGCGCGAAAGCGGACGGGGGCTGGTGGCGCTCTACGGCTTCGACCGCGACGCCCACTTCGCCTATATCGACAAGATCATCGGGCGCTTCCGCAACCCCTACCTCTGCGACGACGTGACCCGCGTGGGACGCGAGCCGCTGCGCAAGCTTTCGGCAGGCGACCGCCTCGTCAGGCCCATCCTCACGGCCCGCCGCTACGGTATCGGCACGCCCGACCTGCTGCTGGGCGTCGGCGCCGCGCTGCATTACGACAACCCCGAGGACGTGCAGAGCGTGGAAATGCGCCGTCTGGTCGAAAAAGAGGGTGTCAAGGCCGCCCTGGCCCGCATCGCCTCCCTTCCCGACACCGACCCGCTGCTGCCGCTCGCCGCACAGGCCTACGACGAAGTGGAACGTATCATCGCCAAAATCCCCGAAGCACAATGAAAAGACCGAGCCCCCTTCTCCTGCTCCTGGCCGTATGCTGCGCCGCCGTGCTGCCCGCGTGCGCCCAGGCCCCGATACCGCACGCCGTGCGGATCGGGTCGATCGAAGAACTGCAAGCCTATTTCACCTATGACCCCGGCCGTGACATCATCGTCAGCGGACACCGCGGGGGCATGATGCCCGGCTATCCCGAAAACTGCATCGAATCGTGCGAAAAGACGCTGTCGATGATGCCGACCTTCTTCGAGGTCGACTTCAGCTTCACCCGCGACAGCGTCATGGTACTGATGCACGACCTGACGATCGACCGCACGACCACCGGCAAGGGGCGCGTGGCCGACTATACCTACGACGAACTGCGCCGCCTGAACCTCGTGGACCGCGACCGCAACGTCACCCCCTACAAGATCCCGCGCCTGAAAGACCTGCTGGAATGGGGCAAGGACAAGGTCGTCTTCAATTTCGACAACAAGTACATCAACACCCGAGGCGTGAGCGACGAGGTGCGCCGCGCCAGCCTCGACTACTATATCAAGCAGTTGCAGCCGGGCGGCGACTGGTCGATGTACCACAACATCATGCTGAGCGTCCGCTCCGTCGAAGAGGCGCTCTACTACTGGGAGCACGGCATCCGCAACGTCATGTTCTGCGTCGAGATCAGCTCGATGGAACATTTCAGGGCTTACGACGCATCGCCCATCCCCTGGAAATACATCATGGCCTATATCCGCCTGGCCGTAAATCCCGACCTGCAACCGGTCTACGACCTGCTGCACGCCGAGGGCGTCATGACGATGACCTCGATCACCGGCTCGTCCGACAAGGTGAAAAACCCCTACGACCGCCGTGTGGCCTACCTGCGCGAGCTGGTCGCCGAACCCGACATCATCGAGACCGACTACCCGTCGGAATTCATCGGCCTGCCGTGGTCGCGCGATGCGATCCACGCCCTGCAGGAAGCTGCGATGCGCAGCCAACGCACCAACCTGAAGTAAAACCCGAACCAACCTGAATAAATGTCTGCAAAACAACTCAATCCGGCATATGCCGGCATGACCGACCAACAGGTCAAACGTTTCAAATACTGGGAATTCCGCACCATGGCGATGTGCATCTTCGGTTACGCGCTCTTCTATTTCGTGCGTAAGAACCTGAGCATCGCCATGCCTTATCTCAACGAGGAGATGGGCATCTCGAAATCCGACCTCGGCCTGTTCCTCACGCTCCACGGGCTGATCTACGGGCTCTCCAAATTCTTCAACGGCATCTGGGGCGACCGCAGCAACGCACGCTATTTCCTGGTGACGGGGCTCGTCTTCTGCGGCATCTGCAACCTGCTTTTCGGGTTCAGTTCGTCGGTGCTGGTGCTGGGTATCTTCTGGGTACTCAACGGCTGGTTCCAGGGCATGGGCGTCCCGCCTTGTACGCGGCTGATGACCCACTGGAT
>JBKSUH010000006.1:0-32498 GCA_047233565.1 Alistipes sp. | reverse complement strand
GCGCAATATTTTCGACAACGTCCAGGTCGGGGTGGAGCTTTATGACAAAGAGGGCTGCCTGGTCGACATCAACACCAAAAACCTCGACATCTTCGGCATCGCGGCGAAGGAGGATGTGCTGGGGATCAATTTTTTCGAGAACCCGATCGTGCCCGAGGAGATCCGCCGCAACGTGCGCAACGGGCAGGAGCAGTCCTTCAGGCTTGATTATCCTTTCGACCGGCTGGGCGGCTACTATCCCTCCCGCAAGAAAGGCAGCGTGCAGATATATACCAAGGTGACCATGCTGTACGACATGTACGGCGAACTGGTCAACTTCCTGGTGCTGAATATCGACAACACCGAGATCAACGAAGCCCACCACAGACTGGAGGAGTTCGAAAGTTCGTTCTCGCTGGTGAGCCGCTTCGGCAAGGTGGGCTATGCGCGTTTCGACCTGATGACGCGCGACGGTTATGCCGTGCCGCAGTGGTTTCATAATCTGGGAGAGGAAAGCGATACGCCGATGCCGCAGGTGATCGGGGTTTACAACTACGTGGACCCGGAGGACCGCGACGCCATATTCCGGGAAATCAGGCGCGTCAAGGCGGGCGAATCCAACGGATTCACGCTTGACCTGCGGGTTACGCCCAAAGGCGAACCGACGGGATGGACCCGCGTCAATGTGGTGCGCAATCCGCTGAACACCGACCCGTCGAAGATCGAGATGGTATGCGTCAATTTCGACGTCACGGAGCTGAAGCAGACCGAGAAGAACCTGATCGAGGCCAAGAACAAGGCCGAGGTCAGCGACCGGCTCAAATCGGCTTTTCTGGCCAACATGAGCCACGAAATCCGCACGCCCTGAACGCCATCGTGGGATTTTCGAACCTGCTGGCCGAGACGGACGACATCGGGGAGCGGCGTGAGTACATGCGTGTCGTCGAGGAGAACAACGAGCTGCTGCTCAAACTCATATCCGACATTCTGGACCTTTCGAAGATCGAGGCCGGAACGTTCGAGTTCAATTACGGCATGCTCGACGTCAACCGCATGTGCGAGGAGGCGGTGCGTTCGCTGCGCCTCAAGGTGCAGGACAAGCCCGTCGAATTGCTTTTCGGCGACCATGAGGAGCAATGCCGCATCGTCGGGGACAAGAACCGGCTGTTGCAGGTCATCACCAATTTTATCAACAATGCGGTGAAATTCACCGAGCAAGGCTCCATCACGCTGGGCTACCGCCGGGAGGCCGGGGACTTGCTGTTCTACGTCGAGGATACGGGAAAAGGCATCTCCGAAGAGCATCTGCGCACTGTTTTCGACCGTTTCGTCAAACTCAACAGCTTTGCGCAGGGCACCGGGCTGGGGCTTTCGATCTCGAAGAGCATCGTCGAGCAGATGGGCGGCCGTATCGGCGTCGAATCGGAGGTGGGGCGCGGCTCCCGGTTCTGGTTCACGATTCCGGCCGTGACGTGCGACGCGCCCGAAAAAGGGCGCCGCTCCCGCACCGCGTCCGGCGGCGGTGCATGGCGACGGACGGCTGCCGCGCCTGCTCGTGGCCGAGGATACCGACAGCAATTACCTGCTGGTGTCGCTGATGCTGCGCAGGAGTTCGACATCGTGCGCGCTTCCGACGGCGAAGAGGCCGTGAGGATATGCCGCGAACTCAAACCCGCCGCAATTCTCATGGACGTCAAAATGCCCGGCATGGACGGTCTCGAAGCCACGCGGCGTATCCGCGCCTTCGATCCGTCGGTGCCGATCGTCGCCGTCACGGCGTTCGCCTACGACCGCGACCGGCAGAAGGCGCTCGACGCCGGAGCCAGCGAATACCTGTCTAAACCCCTTAACGGCGAACGGCTGCGGCAGACGCTCCGCGAGCTGCTTTCGGAAGAATAGGACAGCTCCGGAAACAGTGGCCCTGCGGTATGCCGTCCGGCGGGATTCGGGCTGTCATGGGTGTCGTTGCGGCTCTCATACTCTGCTCATGCAGGTGCGCCCGGCCGGAAACGGAAAACGGGCCGTTGCCCGACCGGCTCATAAGCGCATCACGGAGTTTTCCGCAAACAGAGACCTGTCTGCGCCCGGTTCAGCCACCCTTCCCGGCGGCGACTTGTCGCGGTGCAAGGAGACGCTCATGCAGTTGCGCGCAGTTTTTCCTGCCGGGCCGGACAAGTGCGTGAACCGGGACCGGATTCCCGGCGCAACGCCCTTGGGCGGAGCCGAACAGACGATTTCTCCCGGTGCGGCTGCATTATTCCGAAAATTTGTACTATCTTTGCAATGTTTCCATGAGACTTTGTTTCGCAAAACGGGGTGCCCGGTTTTGACAGCAGGCAGAGTTTGATTGTAAGCACGCCGAGCGCTGTGTGGCGGCTCGTTAATCCCGATGCTCGATTTACAAATGGCAATAACAGCTATGCACTCGCTGCCTAATTTTCAGAGAAAGTTAGCTTAATCGCCGGGTCCAAGGAGGCTTGGCGACGAGTATCCCGGAGAGTGGTTCCGCTCTTTAACCGCTTTCCATATGGGGTATCATCGATTTAGAGATAGTGCGCCGGACCGTCCCGGCCGGCGTGCGAAATTCAGGGACTGGGACCTCGGTTAGGCGGCCGCCTGCCGGACCGGGGTAGAAGGATCAAGTGGCGGCTAAGCGTGTAGAAAGCTTTCGGGTTCCCTGTTTGGACGCGGGTTCGACTCCCGCCACCTCCACACCGCAACAAAAATACGACCTGCCGTCACTGCGGCAGGTCGTATTTGTCTGAAGAGCGGAGTATTATTTCTTGTACCAGTCTTTATTCTTTTCGCCGTTCGTAGCGGCCCATTCCGCATAAGCGGGGTAGACCTGATCGATCGGGGACTTTTCATTTGTCTGGTCGAGCAGTTTGGCCACGTCCCCGTCGTTCGCACCCGAAAGGAAGAACGCGAACGGATAATTCTCGGCGCGTACGTAGTAGATGCCTTTTTCGGGAATCGACTTGTCGTCGTTCGTGCCGAAGAACGACATCTCGGCGCGTGCCGTCGGCGCTTCGTAGGGGATATGCACCTCCCAGCGTTTCCCTGCGGTCAGCCCGTCGCGGTCGGTGCGGTAGATAAACGGCTTGATCGTTCCGGCCTGCGCCTCGGCGACCGGCGCGTCGTATTTCGCCGTAATCCGGTAGGTCGCACCCATCGTCTCCTTAACGTCGGGCGTCAGCAGCACGACCTTGCCGTCGCGCTCGAAATCCGCGGCTTCGAACGTCTCGGCACCGGGCTTGCGGACGCTGAATTCGAGTTTTGCGTCCGCCGCCGCTCCCGTAAGGGTCACGGCGAGTCCGTTGGCGTTGCCTGCGAAGTTGGCGAAGGTCTTCAGCATGAACGACTCCTCGAAAACGCCCTTTTCGTTGAATACCTTCTCGTAATCGCTGCGGACCATCACGTCGTTCATGTCGTAGTCGCCGCGGCTGGGCCAGAGGTCCTCGAAGGCATAGATGCCGCGCAGTACGTTGGCCGTCTTCTTGCCGTCGTTGACATCGACCGACGGAATGTCCGTCACGGCGTCCACGGGGTTGGAGGTCATCGTGAATACCACGTCGCTGAAGTTCTCGTCGTTGGTGTGGTCCTCGAACGAGAAGAGCACCGAATTGATGCCGCTTTTCTTGTCCGTATAGCGGAATACGGCCGTGCGCGGCGTCTGATAGGCGACGCCGTTGTTATTGACGCTCAGACCGTCGGAAGTCGCGGCGCGGTACTTTTTGTCTCCGGCTCTCAGCCGGTTGGTCCATGCGTTGGTGGCCAGTACGAAGCCGATGCGGTAATCGGCCGGGAATACGGTCGTAGCTCCGGCCTTGCTGCCGTCGGCGATTTCGGGATAATAGATCAGCTGTACGGCGGTGCCGCGCTCCACGCCCTGATAGAGCCGTGATTCCCACGGCGAGTTGCTCCACCGGCCGTCCTGCGTGTTGGGGAAGATCATCACCACATTGGCGTCGGCGAGCGACTTGGGCTTGTTGCCGGTCTTGTAGTAATAATAACCCATCGAGCTGTTCCAGCAGGTGTTGCTGCCCAGCAGGGTGATGACTACTTCGGCCGATTTTTCGAGATAGAGGTCGCGCGAGGAGCGGTACTCCTTCGGACACTTTTTGGTCGTGTCGAACACGCTTGCGTGCGCCTTGAGGAGCGCTCCGTAATTCTTGACCTTCAGATCGCCGTCGTATTCGTAGCCGATGCTGCCGTAGGTCGTGTCGTAGCTGCCCAGCCATGTCTTCCAACCGTCCCGCTCGACAGCCGTCGAATGATACTCCTTGGCGCGCGTCGATGCGGGGCTGCGTTGGCAGGTGCTCCCGATTCGGCCGATGCGGTCAGCATATCGCCGCTGCGGGTCGCTTCGAGCAGGGTGCGCGCATAGAAGGCGGGGGTCAATACATAAGCCTTCCGGATATACGCGGGCAGTTCGATCGTCCCTTCGAAACGTCCCTGCCCGTCGGTATAGCCGGCATAGAGCGGCTCGACACCTGCGATTTTGGCATAGGCCGTTTCGGTCTCTTCGACGGGACAGGTGTCGTAGACCTCGAAATAGACGTTGGCGGGCATCCCGGCCATGTCGCCGTAATCGACGGAGAGCGTGACCGGAGCGGTTGTCGTGAAGCCGAATTCATTGAATTCCCCGCCCTTTACGGGCGGTTCGGGCGACGGGGTGGGGTTGTCGTGGGAGCAACCCGTCGCAGCGGCCATCGCCATGGCCGCAATCGTTAGGATAGTGACGCTTTTCATTATCGTTGTTAATCACACTCGCTCTGTTTTGTGTATATTTTGGGCGGAAGTGTATATTGTACCGCAAAAGTATGCAAAAAAGCGTACGTTGTTCTCCGACGCACGAAAAATTGCCGGAAATTATTAAAAATAAGATTTGTAGGCCCGTTTATGGTATCCGGAAGACCTTGCCTTCGGCGAAGGTCGTCCACAGCGACCCGTCGGGTGCCTGCCGGAAATCGTTTCCTGCCGAATTGCAGCATTTCACACTCCACAGCAGCGTGCCGTCTTCGCGCACGGCGGCAACCTGCCCGAGCCTCCCGGCGACATAGACCACACCGTCGCGCACACAGGCCGGGCAGGAGTTGTATTCGTATCCCCATCCCAGATCGGTGCACCATGTTTCGCGGTAGGCGTCCGCCGAGGTGTCCACGGCCGCCAGCTCGCCGTCCATCGTCTTGTAATAGAATTGCCGTCCGTCGTCGCCGAGGCCCGTCGTTTCGCGTGCTTTACGGCTGTTGTCGCGCCATAGCTGCCGTCCGGTAGCCAGGTCGAGGCAGGTCACGGCCCGGTCGGGCGCCACGATGAAGACCTTGCCGCCGGCGATGCGGGGCACGACATGCCCCGGGGAGAGGAACACGCCGGGGTGGCCGTTGTTCCATTTCCAGAGGCATCTGCCCGTCGCGGCGTCGAGGCAATAAAGGTGCCTGTCCCACGCCCCGAATACCAGTTTTCCGTCCGCGAGCGTCGGGCGCCCCTGCGCCTGTCCCTGTCCGTAGTCGTAACGCCAGAGCAGTTTGCCGCTGCGCAGGTCTATGCGGCCGACGGAGCCGACGCCCAGCCCGATGTAGAGCGAGCTGCGGTCGACGAGCCCGTCGCCGACGACGGCCGTGGCGGTCGGCAGGTGCCACCTTCGGCGGCCTGTCCGGGCGTCGAAGGCCCATATCCCGCCCGAGGCGGCGCCGACAATCACCAGCCCGTCCGTGCAGAGCGGGGTGGTGTAGAGCGCGTCGGGAAACCTGTGCCGCCACACTTCGCGCCCCCGGCGTGTGTCGTACGCCCGCAATACGCCCTGTGAATTGCCGTAGTAAAGCATGTCGCCGCAGCATCCCGCACCCGTCAGTACCATGGCGCTGTCCTGCAGGACGTATTCCATGCGGCCTTCGTAGTCGGGTGCGGTGGGCGGCGGGTCGCAGGGCAGGGCGAGTATCTGCGGATCCCCCTCCAGGCATACCGTATGGCGGGTGCGTGCGGCATGTCCGAGCGGCTTTTCGCGGATGCGCACCGAGTCGGCGAAGAAATCGAGCAGGGTATATCCCGGCGCCTCGCCCCTTTTGCCCGCGAGCGCGCGGCCCGGAATCCCGCAATCCCGTCGAAGTTGCGTAGCTGCAGTTGGTGGTAATGGCCGTACAGCGATGCCGTGACGCCCACGCTTTTCAGCGTCTCGGTCACCTCCTGCCGGTTCGTCAGATCCCCGTTGAGCGGGTAGTGGCAGAGGCTTACGATCCGCTCGCCGGGCCGTGCGGCGGCCGCTTGGCGTTCGAGCCATGCGAGGTCTTCGCCCGTATCATTCCGTCGGCCATTTTCATATAAGGCCCGCTGGCATAGCCCAGAAAGAGATAACCCTTGGCGCGGGTGGCGACGCATCCCGCATGTCGAACAGACGGCGGAATGTCGTGCAGCCGCTTTCGGACCACGTCGTTTCGTGGTTGCCCGGCACCGTGAACCACGGCTTGCGGAGCTGCGACATGAGTCCGTGCACATGCGCCAGCTCGCGGTCGCTCCCCATGTTCGTCAGGTCGCCCCGAAGATGACCAGATCGGCGTCCGAAGCGTTCGCCTCCGCGACGGCGATCCGGAAGAGCGAATCCTGCGCGTTGCCCGGCGTGACGTGTATGTCGGTGAAGAAGACGGTGCGGAGCGTATCGGCGGGCGGGACCTCCCCGGCCGTTTTCGCCGCGGCAGGCTGCGGCGCCAGCGTCAGCAGGGTCAGGCAGATGCAGCCGCATAATTCGATGAACGGGTTTTTCATGGTTTCGGAGCAGTTTTATCATTACAAGGTACGAATTTAGGCCGAAAAAACATATCTTTGCGTCACTAAAAACAGAAGTCCATGAAAAAATAATGCTGCTCGGTTCGGGTGAGCTGGGCAAGGAATTCGTGATCGCGGCGCAGCGGCTGGGACAGACCGTCGTCGCCTGCGACTCTTATGCGGGCGCCCCCGCCATGCAGGTCGCCGACGCATGCGAAGTGTTTCACATGCTCGACGGCGACGCGCTGGCCGCCGCCGTCGGGAAACACCGTCCCGACATCATCGTGCCCGAAATCGAGGCGATCCGCACCGAACGGCTCTACGAGTTCGAAAAGGCGGGCGTGCAGGTCGTGCCGAGCGCCCGCGCCGTCAATTTCACGATGAACCGCAAAGCCATCCGCGACCTTGCGGCCAAGGAGCTGGGGCTGAAGACCGCCCGCTATTTCTACGCGACGTCGTACGACGAGCTGAAGCAAGCCGCCCGGATCGGGTTCCCGTGCGTGGTCAAGCCGCTGATGTCCTCCTCGGGCAAGGGGCAGTCGCTCGTCAGGAATGCCGGCGAACTGGAGAGAGCCTGGCACTACGGCTGCGAAGGGTCGCGCGGCGATATCCGCGAGCTGATCATCGAGGAATTCATCCGCTTCGACAGCGAAATCACGCTGCTGACCGTCACGCAGAAGGACGGCCCGACGCTCTTTTGCCCGCCGATCGGCCATGTGCAGAAGGGCGGCGACTACCGCGAGAGTTTCCAGTCGCCCTACGTGGCACCGGAACACCTCGCTGAGGCGCAGCGCATGGCGGCCGCCGTCACCGAAGCCCTGACCGGTGCCGGGCTGTGGGGCGTGGAATTCTTCCTGAGCCACGAAAACGGGGTTTATTTCTCCGAACTTTCGCCGCGCCCGCACGATACGGGCATGGTGACGCTGGCCGGCACGCAGAATCTCAATGAATTCGAACTGCACCTGCGGGCCGTGCTGGGGCTGCCGATTCCGGCCGTCACGTTCGAGCGTCTGGGCGCCTCGGCCGTCGTCCTCTCGCCGGTCGCCTGCGCCTCGGCGCCGCGTTACGAGGGCATCGACCGCGCACTGGCCGCCGATCCCCGCACCGACGTGCGCATCTTCGGCAAACCCTCGGCCCGCGTGAACCGCCGCATGGGCGTGGTCACGGGCTACGCCCCGCTCGACGGCGATCTGGAGGCCCTGCGCGAACGGGTCAAGGCCGCCGCCGCGGAAATCAAAGTTCTGGAACCTTAATTTTATCGAACGATATGGCACAATACGCAATTATTTCGACCGAGAAAGGCGACATGAAAGCCGAACTCTATACCGATGAGACGCCGGGCACGGTGGCGAACTTCGTAAAACTCGCGGAGAGCCGTTTCTACGACGGACTGACTTTCCACCGGGTGATTCCGGGATTCGTCATTCAGGGCGGCTGCCCCAAAGGCGACGGCACAGGCGGTCCGGGTTACACGATCAAATGCGAAACCTCGGCTCCGCGCCAGTACCACGACCGGGGCGTACTCTCGATGGCCCATGCGGGACGCGACACGGGCGGCTCGCAGTTCTTCATCTGCCACACCCGCGAAACGACGCAGCATCTCGACGGCCGTCACACCTGCTTCGGCCGCGTCGTCGAAGGGCTGGAGGTCATCGACGACATCCGTCCCGGCGACCTGATCCTCTCGGTCCGAATCGTGAACGAGTAGCGCGCCGCTGCAATCGCAGATTATCCCTGAGGTCGCAGAATTGCCAAAGGCTCTCCGTGCGGAGAGCCTTTTTCATCGCGGGAAGATCCGTTGCCCGCATGAGGACGCACGGCGGCCTGTCCTCCTCTTTTCCGCATCGTCGGCATCAGCGTGGAGCGGCACGAAGAAAGGCCGCCGCCGGTCTGATGCGGGAACCGGCGATGCGCTGCCGCCGCGTCATATCTTCCGGATCATTTCGAACTGCTTTCCCTGCGGCACGATGTTTTCGCTTGCAGGAATCCGGTCATCGAGTCGCACGAGACGTCGGTATTTATGATTTTGAGGGAGTCGTTCCTGTTTAGCCGGAGCATCTCCCGCAGCAGCAGGCCGGCGATTCCTTTCTGCGGTACTGCCGCTTCACCGCGATCTGCGCGACGTCGCCCGACGCGGGTTCGAAAACGCAGTAGCCGGCGAGTTCCTCTTCGGTGAATACGCCCAGACTGACGAAATCTCCGGCGGCTCTTCCTATGGATTCGAAACTGTTCTGCCACGAGGGCGTGAAATCCCAAAAGGAGGAGATCGAAGCGAATTTTTCGGGATCTGTCCGTCTCACCGAGTGGGGCAGGCGGGGCGTATCGCCCCGGTCGGCGATTTCCGTGTTCGCCCGGCAGAAATAGTTGAACTCTCGGACCGTCTCGAACCCCAGATTCCGGTAAACGGACACGGCTCTGGTGTTGTGCTGCAACACCTCCAGCAGATACTGTCCGACGCCCGCCCGCCGTAGGTGCGGCATCGAGTGTCTGAAAATCTCCGTGCCCAGTCCCGTGCCCCGGTACTCCTTGAGGGTCCCGGTTCCCGTGTCGTAAGCCGTCGGCACGCCGTTGAAATTGCCGATGCCGTTCAGTGTGAAAGCCGCGATCTGCGCACCGTCGAATGCGGCGAACGACAGGGCGGGATCGAAACCGCGCCGTGTCAGCATGGCCCGCAGCTGTTCCGCGTTCAGCTGCACCTCGTAGTCGGCGAACGCCCGGCCGAAAGCCCTGAACAGCGTGTCGAAGTCTGTCTTTTCCAGTGATTTTATCTCCATATGCGTCGGTTTCGGCGGAAAATGGCCGCCCGGCAAGGCTATGCCCGCTCTGTTTCAAAGATAGTGATTTTTACCGATCTCCGCTTCCCGAATTCCGCTTTTTCACCGCGGCTCCGGTCCGTGCGACGGCCGACAACCACGGCAAAAAGAGACCGTCTCAAAACGCTGAGACAGTCTCTTTGTCATTCGGTTCTTTGGACCGTATCGCCGCCGGATTATTTTCCGAACTTGGCCTTGATGTTTTCCGTCGCCTTCTTCAGCAGCTCCTCTGGGCAGCAGAGCGTGATGCGGATGTAACGGTTGCCCTCCGAGCCGAAGATGCCGCCCGGGGTCAGGAACACGTCGCATTTATCCATCACCTCGTCCGAGAACGCAAAGCTGTCGCCCTCGTACGATTCGGGCAGCTCGGCCCATACGAACAGGCCGGCCTGGTGCTCGCGGTATTTGCATCCCAGCGCGTCGAGCAGCGCATAGGCCTGCTTCTCGCGGCCGTAATAGATGTCGTTCAGCTCCTTGAACCACTCTTCGCCCAGTGCCAGCGCCGTGTCGGCCGCCGCCTGGATCGGGTAGAACATGCCCGAGTCCATATTCGACTTGAACGTCAGGATCGAGTCGATCCACTCCTTCTTGCCCACGACGACGCCCACGCGCCAGCCGGCCATCGAGTGGCCTTTCGACAGCGAGTTCGTCTCCAGTGCGACGTCGCGTGCGCCCTCGGCCTCCATGATCGAGATCGGGGCGGCGGCATTGCGGATGAAACTGTACGGGTTGTCGTGCACGATCAGGATGTTGTGCCGGGCGCCGAAATCCACGATTTTCTGGAACAGCTCCATCGTCGGGGTCTGTCCCGTCGGCATGTTGGGGTAGTTTATCAGCATCATCTTCACACCGTCCAGCCCGGCCTTCTCGATCGCCGCGAAATCGGGGTAGAAATTCGTCTCCTTGTTGAGCGCATAGGTCACCATCTCGCCGCCGGCCAGACGCACGGCCGCCGAGTAGGTGGGGTAGCCGGGGTTGGGCACCAGCACCTTGTCGCCCTTATTGAGGAACGTCATGCAGATGTGCATGATACCCTCCTTCGAACCGATCAGGGGCAGCACCTCCGAATTGTAGTCCAGCTCGGTGCGGTACCATTTCTTGTACCAGTCCGCAAAAGCCTTGCGCAGGATGGGTTCTCCCTTGTAAGACATGTATTTGTGTACGTCGGGGCGCTGTGCCTCCTTTGCGAGGCGGTCGATGACCGACTGGTGCGGGGGCAGGTCGGGGCTGCCCATAGCGAGTTTCACGATCTGACGGCCCGTTGCCGCTTCGATTTCGGCGATCTCGCGCAGACGGCGCGAAAAATAGTACTCTCCGATGCCGTCCAACCGATGGGAACGGGCGATGTTGACTGCTTTTGCCATAGTATAAGGGTGTTTGGATTTTTGCCAGCAGCAAAGATAGGTATTCCGATTAAAATTTAAAAGCCATCGTTGAATTTTATCTGCCATCCGACTCTCTCCGCCGCTTCATTTCTCGCCCAAAACTGCTTTTGAGCGACATGCGGGACGGGTAACAGTTCGTAACATTTTTTACGAACCACCCCGCTTACAGCGCGAAGAGGATGAATATCTGCGCCGTCAGCACGCGCAGGAACATCACTACGGGATAGACCGTCGAATAACCCACGGCCGGCATGTCGTTGCCCGCCGTCGCATTGGCGTAGGCCAGCGCTGGGGGATCGGTCGTCGATCCGGCGATAAGTCCCATCAGCGTGTAATAGTTCATTTTGAGCCACAGCCGCGCCACCAGCGCGACGATTATCAGCGGCAGGACGGTGATGATGACGCCGTATCCGATCCAGCGGTAACCGCCGTCGACGATGGCGTCGATGAATCCGTCGCCCGCGCCGATGCCCACCGCCGCGAGGAACAGCGCGATGCCGATCTCGCGCAGCATCAGGTTGGCGCTCATCGTGGTGTAGGTGACCAGATGGAAATGCGTGCCGAAGCGTCCGATCAGGATGGCCACGATCAGCGGGCCTCCGGCCAGTCCGAGCTTCACGGGCTGGGGCACGTTGAGCAGCGGAATCGACCCCAGCAGCACACCTAAAGCGATACCTACGAAGATCGTCACCAAATTAGGCTGGTTCAGCTTCTTGAGCGAGTTGCCCAATACGTCGGCCACCTGCGCCACGGCCTTCGCGGGTCCCACGACCATCACGCGGTCGCCGACCTGCAGTTCCAAGCCCTGATAGGGGATCAGATCGACGCCCGCGCGGTTTACGCGCGTGATGGTGATGCCGTATTTCGTGCGCAGGCGCAGGTCGGAGAATTTCTTGCCGTTGAGCGACGATTTCGTGATCAGGATGCGGCGCGACACCAGCTCGGCGTTGGGCGTATTGTTGCCCCACTGCTCGTCGGTCATCTCCACGCGGCGGCCGAAGAAGGCCACGATCGCCTCGATGTCCTCGGCCTGCGAGATCAGCCACAGCCGGTCGCCGATATGTATCACGCTCTCCGCATCGGCCATCGAGATCGTTCCGTCGGGACGCAGGATGCGCGATATGACGAACTGACGGTTGATCAGGTCGCGGACATAGGCCACCGTGCGGCCGTCGAGCGTCTTGTTGGTGAATTCGACCGAAACCTTGTCGGCGAGTTTGTGTTCACGGCTCAGCGCCGCCAGCCCCTCGTCCTCCTTTTCGAACTTCACGCGCAGGGCGTAGCGGATGAAGATCATCGTGAATATGATGCCCACGACGCCGAGCGGATAGGCCACGGCGTAACCCAGCGCGATCGTGGGGTCTTCGATTCCCAACGCATCGGTGTAAGCCTGCTGCGCGGCACCCAGTCCGGGGGTGTTGGTCACTGCGCCCGAAAGGATGCCGACCATCGTCGGAATCGGCGTGCCCGTCGCCAGATGAACTACATAGGCCGTCGCCACGCCCAGCAGTACGATCGCTACGGCACACATGACCAGCGTCATGCCGCCGTGCTTGAACGATGCGAAAAATCCCGGTCCGACTTGCAGACCGATCGAGAAGACGAACAGAATCAGCCCGAATTCCTGCACGAAGTGCCTGACCTCGCCGTCCACCGTCATTCCGAAATGACTCAGGACGATACCTACGAACAGAATCCATGTGATTCCGAGCGAGATGCCGCCGATTTTGACTTTTCCGAGCAAAATGCCGATGGTGATGACCAATGCGAAGGTCAGCACGGCATGGGCGATGCCGCTGCCGAAGAACAAGGTGTGTAACCACTCCATATTAACCTACTTTTGTGCGAATTGCCAGCAATTGTGCAAAAGTAGTATTTATTATAGAATTTAAAAAACTTTGATGCGACTTTTATAAGCCCGATATATGCCCGTCCGCCTGCCGCAGGGCTTACTGCTAATACAGATACCGCTCCATCAGCGGCATCAGCAGCGCCGTAGCCAATCCCATCAGGGCCATCGCCAGTCCGCTCAGGGCTCCTTCGACGGCTCCCATCTCGATGGCGCGCGCCGTACCGATGCCGTGCGCCGCGGCTCCCAGCGCAAACCCCCTTGCTTCGGCATCCCGCACGCCACAGCGGCGCAGGATCCACTCGCCGAAGATACTGCCGAAGATCCCCACGCAGAACACCACGACCGACGTGACGGGGACGATGCCGCCCAGCGGCCCCGAAACCGACACGGCGATGGGCACGGTGACCGACTTGGGGGCTATCGAGTTGAGTATCTCGCGTCCGGCGCCGAACGCCATGGCGATATATACGACGCTCAGCACGCCCGCCACGCAACCCGCAAGGGTGGCGATGCCGACCGGGAGCAGGCTTCCGCGCAGTTGTTCGACCTGTTCGTAGAGCAGGTAGCCGAGTGCGACGACCGACATGCCCAGGGCAAAGTCGAGCGCCGAAGTCGCCTGCTTGTAGCGGGGATAGTCGATGCCCGCCGCGCTGAGGAAGACGATCACCGCGACGAACGTCAGCAGTACGGGATGCAGCAGCGGCACCCGCAGCCGTCGGTAGACGGCGCAGCCCAAGCAGTAGAGTCCTACGGTGAGCGTCAGCAGGAAGAGGTCCGAGGAGAGGAAAGCCTTGTCAATCATGGTCGGGAGCGTTTGGAGCGGTTTCGCGCAGATGCCGGATGCGCCGCAGGCGCGAACGGCGGTTCAGGCTCTGGAACGTCTGCCCCGTCACCAGCAGCACGATGATCGTCGAGGCGATGCCCGAGATTACGATCGCCCACAGGTTGTCGAGGATCACGCGGTAGGAGTCCATCAGCCCTACGCCGTAGGGGACGAAGAAGAGTGCCATGGCCCCCAGCAGGAACCGGGCTGCGGGACGTACCGTTTCGGCTTTGACCCAATGCAGGCACAAGGCTGCGAAGAGCAGGATCATGCCGATGATGTTACCTGAAACATAACCTCCGGTAAGGATGCTCAATGCATTGCCGATCAGCCAGAAAAGAAGGATGTAAAAAGTCCGAGCATAATTTCTGCACATGTTCGCCTGCAAAGGCATAAAGGCCGTGTACAGCGGCAAAATTAGTCGTCTGTGCACAAGCGGCCTGTTTCGGCGAAATTTATCTGCCGCAAAGATAGCGTTTTTGGCCGTATGTTGTACCTGCAGGACCCGATTTGTGAGCGGTCACGGTCTCCTGTCGCTTCGTCTGCGTCCCGGAGGATGTCGCGCGCAGATGCGGCGAGCCGAAATCGTCCATCGCATATTGATTTGCAGTTGCCGGGCGGCAAAACGCCACGCCGGCGCATCCTCCCGCGATCAGACGGGGTGCAGGGCTTCGCCGTTTATCGTTGCGCCGCACCGCTTTGAGCGGACACTGCGCACTGGCGCACGACGCGCATCCGCCGCGCCTGCGCCCCGGAAGAAGCACCGGAGCCGCCGTGCGAGCAACACCGTGACCGCCGCTCCGATCGCCCATACCGTATAATCCTGCCATCCCATATCAGAGCCACATGACCAAATGATAGACGGCCCATGCCGCCAGCCATGCCAGCAGAGTGTTGTACGCCACGCTGGCGACGGCCATCGCCAGCCCGCCTCCGGGCCGATGGCCGCGACCGTGGCGATGCAGGGGAAGTAGAGCAGGATGAATACGAGGAACGCCAGCGCCGAGGCGTGGGTGAAATCGCCGCTCGCCGTCAGACGTCGCGCGAGATTCGCCGTCTCTTCGTCTCCGTCCGCCGCGGCATCTTCGGCCGCCGTTCCCGGATTTAGGCCCGGCCGGCCGTCGGCCGTCTTCGCTATGTAGATGGCCGTCGGGCCGTCCGCGCCGCCGATCACGGCGACCTTGCCGTTTGGCAAATCGTTGATCGACAGCTTCGCGGTGTCTGCCATCTCACCCGATTCGGCAACTATTTCGATCGTCCCGGAAGGCTGCGCCGCCGCAGGAGCCCCTTCGGGTAGAGTACGCCGAGCGTACTGACGATGATCTCCTTGGCCGGGACGCCCGACAACAGGGCCACGCCCGCTTTCCAGTTCAGCCCCAGCGGACTGAACACCGGCTCGCAGGTGCGTCCGAGACGTCCGAGGTAGGAGTTTTCGTAATGTTCGGGCGTATTTCCGGCGTCGGTGCGGGGGTAGTAGCTCAGGAACCATACGACCACCGACGCGACCAGAATCATGCCGCCCATCTTGCGCAGATATTGCGCGCACTTGTCCCACATATGCCTGAGCGTCGTTTTCCATGTCGGCAGGCGGTAGGGCGGCAGCTCCATGACGAAGGGCGTTTCGTCCACCGGGAACATGAAGCGCCGCATCAGGCGTGCCGTGACGACGGCCAGCACGACTCCCAGCACATAGAGCCCGATCATCACCATGCTGGCGTCGGCGGCGAAGAACGTCCCGGCGAGCAGGAGGTAGATAGGTATTCGTGCACTGCATGACATGAAGGGGGTTATGAGTATGGTTATCAGCCTGCTGCTTCGGCTCTCGATCGTCCGGCAGGCCATGATGGCCGGGACGTTGCAGCCGAAGCCCATGATCAGCGGGATGAACGATTTGCCGTGCAGGCCGATGCGGTGCATCACGCGATCCATGATGAACGCGGCGCGCGCCAGGTAGCCCGAGTCCTCCATGAACGAGATGAACAGGTAGAGGATCATGATGTTGGGCAGGAAGACGATGACCGCCCCCACGCCGCCGATGATGCCGTCGACCAAGAGGTCGCGCAGCGGCCCCGCGGGCATCAGTGTCGATCGCGCCGCCGATCCAGCCCACCAGCGCGTCGATCCACTCCTGCGGATAGGCGCCCAGACTGAATGTGCACCAGAACATCAGCCACATCAGGAAAAAGAAGATCGGGAAGCCCCACAGCTTGTGCGTCACGAAGGTGTCGATCAGCTTCGTGGCCGAGGCCTCTTCGCGTTTCCCCGGGGTGTAGGTCTCCTTGAGCGCCCCCTGAATGAACCCGTATTTCTGGTTGGCGAAAGCCGTCTCGACATCCTCGCCCAGGGCTTCGGCGATGCGTTTGGCCTCGCGGTCGCGGATCTCCGCCCACTCGGGGTAGCGGCTGCTGCCGCGCAGCTGTTCCTCGACCTGCCTGTCGCCTTCGAGCATCTTCATGGCGTAGTAGCGCGGCGGGAAGGCCTTGGGCAGTTCGCCGCGGTAGTCGCTCATATCGTCCTTGAGCCGCCGGAGCCCCTCTTCGATGACGGGGCCCATGTTTATGTGGATGTGGCGTACGCGCTCGTCCTGGTTCTCGTACACGGCGATCACGGTGTCCAACAGCGCTTCGATGCCTTTGCCGTTGCGTGCCTCGACGGGTACCATCGGTACGCCGAGCATCCGTCCCAGGTTGTCGTAATCGAGCTCCGAACCGCGTGAGTCGAGCTCGTCGTACATATTGAGAGCCACCACCATGCGCGGGTTTATATCGATCAGCTCGGTCGTCAGGTAAAGGTTGCGTTCGAGGTTCGACGCCACGACCGAGTTGATGATGACGTCGGGCGTCTTTTCGGCGATATGGCTGCGGACGTAACGCTCCTCGGGGGTATAGGCCGAAAGGGCGTAGGTGCCCGGCAGGTCGGTCACCTCGAAGCGGTAGCCGCGGTAGTGGCGGTGCCCGATCTTGGCGCCGACCGTCACGCCGCTGTAGTTGCCGACGTGTTCGTGACCGCCCGAAATGGCGTTGAAAAGCGAGGTCTTGCCGCTGTTGGGGTTGCCCACCAGTGCCACGCCGATCGTGCGGCTGTGACGGTTGATGACTTCGTCGATCGTCGCGCAGCCGTCATCCGGACCGGGCGTCTCGGCCGTCGGGTATTCCGGTTCCGCGGGCTGTCCGTCGGCGCCGCATCCGCAGTGCCGGCGGTGGTGTTCGTGGTGGTGATGGCGCGAGCCGCCCCGGCAAGGTATTCGTTCACTTCGCTGTCGGAGAGTACGACGACCATGTCGGCCTCGGTACGGCGCAGCGAGATGTCGTAGCCCATGATTTTATATTCGATCGGGTCTTTCAGGGGTGCGTTGAGCAGTACTTCGACCCGCTGCCCGCGAACGAATCCCATCTCCATGATGCGCCGGCGGAAGCCTCCGTGGCCCGTCACCTTGAGGATCGTGGCCGACTCGCCGGTTTTAAGTTCGGATAAACGCATTGTCGCTCTTTAGTTTTGGCGCCAAAGATACGACTTTGCGGCCGGATATGCAATCCCCATTTGTGGGTATATTCGGGCGGCCTTACCACCCGCCGCCCAGTGCCTTGCAGAGGTTCACGTAGTTGATGTACTGCTGTGCCGCGATGTTCACCAGCTCCATCTGCGACTGGTAGAGGCTCCGCTCGGCGTCAATCACGTCGAGGTAGTCCGACAGCCCGCTGCGGTAGAGCGCCTGCGTCATGGTGGCAATGCGGTCGTTCGAAACGACCAGTTCGCAGGAACGCTCTGTCTGGGTGCGGTAGGTGGCGATGGCGACCAGCGCCTTCTCGACATCTGCGAATGCCGTCAGTACGGTTTGCTCGTAGGTCAGCGCCGACTGCGTGTAACGTTCCATGGCGGCCTGTTCCGCGCGGCGAAGTCTGCCGAAATTGAAGACGGGGAGCGTCAGCGAGCCCAGCGCATCCCACGCCCAAGGGTTTGCCGCAGTTAAACCTTTGATCGAGTTGGAGGCTATTCCTCCTTTGGCTGTCAGTGCGATGGACGGGAATCTTGCCCCGCGTGCGACCCCGGCATTCGCGGCCGCCTGGAGCATATTGTAACGCGCCTCCATGATGTCCGGGCGCCGCTTGAGCAGTTCCGACGGAAGCCCTACGGGGATGTCGGCGGGATGGCGGTCTGCGAGCAGGCGCAGCCCCGAGCCCGTGCTGTCCGCCGCCTGCGGCGTTTCGCCCAGCAGGATGTCGAGCGACAGCCGCGTCTGCTTCACGGCGCGCTCGTATGGCGGGATGTCCGCCTCGGCCGTAGAGACCAGGCTGCGTGCCTGCTCCAGCGCCACGCCGTCCGCCATGCCGTAGCGGAACATCGAGTCGATCAGTGCGGCCGATTCGCGCCGCAGGGTGCAGCTGCGCCGGGCGATCGCCAGGTCGCGTTCGTATTCGAGCAGCGTGAAGTAGGTCGTGGCGACCTCCGCGGCCAGCGACAGCCGCACGCCCCGCAGCGCCCATTCCGAGGAGGCGATCTGCGCCCTGGCCGCCCGTTTGGCGTTACGCAGCTGCCCGAACAGGGCGATCTCCCACGAGAGCGACGGTTCGACGGCATAGGTCTGTACGATCTTGGTCTGCGGCGTGTATTCCCCCTCGGCCGTGACGCCTATGCCCACCTGGGGCAGGAACTGCGCCCGCACGACGCCGAGGTTCTGCCGCGCCTCTTCCACGCGCGAAGCCGCTACGGCCACGTCGCGGTTGTTCTCCAGCGCCCGCTGCACGAGGTTGTCGAGCACCGTGTCGCCGAACAGCGCCACCATTCGGGGCCGAAGCGGGTCGTGTCCTCCGAGAATCCCCGCCCGTAGATGTAATCGTCGGGCACGGAGACGCGGCGGGTAGAAACGGGGTGCAGGCCGCGCAGGCGAGTGCGAAGATTAGGGTAAGGTATCCGGTTTTCATAGTTTTTCCTCCTGTTTTTTGCGTTCGCGGCGGCGTTCGAAATTCCCGATGCGCCCCACGAAATAGTAGAGTGCCGGGTAGACGAAGATGCCCAGCAGCGTGGCGAACAGCATACCGCCCACCAGTGCCACGCCCATGATGTTGCGTGCCGTGGCGTAGACCCCGCTGGCGAATACCAGCGGCATGACGCCGAGGATGAACGCGAAGGCGGTCATGATGATCGGCCGCACGCGCAGTTTGGCGGCGCCGATCGCGGCGTCCATCAGCGACAGGCCTTTTTCGTTGAACAGCCGGTCGGCATATTCCACAACCAGGATGGCATTCTTGGCCGCCAGGCCGATGAGCATGACCAGCGAAATCTGCATGTAGACGTCGTTGACGAAGAAGGCGTCCAGCAGGTGCGATCCCCCGATGAAGAGCACGGCGCCCAGCACCGCGACGGGGACGCTCATCAGGATCGCCAGCGGCAGTCCCCACGACTCGTAGAGCGCCGCGAGGAACACGAACACAGGGCCAGCGGTAGACCAGCCCGCCCGTCTTCGAGGCATTGGCTTCCTGGTAGGAGGTGCCGCTCCACGCCGTGCCGATGTCGTCGGGCAGCACCTCGCCGGCCGTACGGGTGATCTCCTGCATGACGGTCGTGGTCGAGGCGCGTGCCGCGGGCGTCACCGTGAGGGAGATCGAGCGGTAGAGGTTGAACTGCGAGACGTATTCCACGCCCACCGTGTCGACCACCTCCACGAACGACGATACGGGCACGCTCTCGCCCGAGGACGAAGCGACGTATAGCTGTCCAGCGAGCGCCGGTCCAGGCGGTAGGCGGGCGCGGCCTGGATGTAGGTCTGGTAGAGTTTGCCGAAACGCGGAAATTGTTGATGTAGGCGCCGCCCAGCAGGGTCGTCAGTTCGCCGTACAATACGCCCAGGTCGACGCCTGCGGCCAGCGCCTGCTCCTTGTCGATGCGCAGGCGGCGCTGGGGCACCCCGGCGTTGAACTGCGTGGTCACCGAGGCGATCGAAGGCTGTTTGCGCAACGAGTCCATCAGCCGCCCGGCCTGGGCGAGCAGGTAGGCCGTGCCGCGCCCTTCGAGATCCTGCACCTCGACCGATACGCCCGAGGTGATGCCCAGCCCGGGGATCGAGGGCGGGATGAAGGCATAGCACTCGGCTCCCGGCACGGCGACGTACAGCTCGTCGGTGAGTTTCTGTGCGATCTCCATGGCCGAGAGTTTGCGGTCGGCGAAGTCGACCAGCGAGACGAAGATGATGCCGCTGTCGGTCGAGGCGATGCCCGCCATCATGTTGAAACCTGCGGCGAACGAGGTCGAAGCCACTTCGGGCAGGGTGCGGATCACGGCGTCGGCCTCCTCCATGGCGGCCTGCGTGACGGGCAGCGCCGAGGCTTCGGGCGTGGAGACCATCACCATGACGTAGCCCTGGTCTTCCTCGGGGAGGAACCCGGCGGGCAGCTTGCGCCATACGACGAAGATGACGGCCAGCACCGCGGCGATAAATACGCCCGTGCGGGCCACGTGGCGGATCAGCGTCGGCGTGAAGGCTGTATATTTGTCCATCCGCCGGGCGAACCAGCGGTTGAAAGCGGCGAAAAATCCCTTCTGCGGTTCGCGGCGGCGCAGGAGCAGGGCGCCAAGGCCGGGGAGAGCGTCAGGGCGTTGAAGGCCGAGATCACGACCGACACGGCGATCGTCACCGAGAACTGCTGGAACAGCCGCCCCGTGATGCCGCCCGTAAACGATACGGGGATGAATACGGCCAGCAGCACGACCGTCGTGGCGACGATGGGCGAGGCGACGTTCTTCATGGCTTCGAGCGCCGCGGCGCGGGGCCGCATGCCGGCGGCGATGTTGACCTGCGCGGCCTCGACGACCACGATGGCGTCGTCGACCACCAGGCCGATGGCCAGCACCAGCCCCAGCAGCGAGATGATGTTGACCGAGAACCCCAGCAGCGGGAAGAGCGCGAAGGCGCCGATGAGCGAGACGGGGATCGCCACGAGCGGGATGACGGTCGCCCGCCAGTCCTGGATGAAGAGGTAGATGATGAAGATCACCAGCAGGAGGGCTATGATGAGCGTGGTGAAGATGTCGCTGATGCCGGCGTCGATGCTGGTCGTGGTGTCCACGACCGTCGATGTCGTGATGCCGTCGGGCAGGCGTTCGCCGAGCCGCGCCATTTCGGCCTTGACCTTGTCGCCTACGGCCACGGCGTTGCTGCCCGGCTCCTGATAAATGACGATAAGGGCCGTAGGCTTGCCCTCGAAGAGCGAGCTTACGCCGTAACTCTGGCTTCCGAGCGATACGTCGGCCACGTCGCGCAGGCGGATCTGTTCGCCCTCAGAGGTGGTCACGACGACGATGTCGCCGAACTGCTCGGCCGTGGTGATCTGCGGGGCATGGTCACCGTATAGGTATAGGAGGTGCCGTCGGGCGCGGGTTCGGCCCCGAACTGCCCGGCGGGGTAGATGCCTCCCTGGTTCTCGATGGCCGCGGTGACGGCCGAGACCGGGATGCCGTAGTATTTCAGCACGTCGGGCTTGAGCCATATGCGCATGGCGTACTCGCCGGCGCCCATGATCGACACCTTGCCCACGCCGTTGATCTTGAGCAGCTCGTTCTGGAGGTTGATGTAGGCGTAGTTGGAGAGGAACTCGGCGTCGTAGCGTCCGTCGCTGTGCAGCGAGAAGACCAGCAGGAAGCCGGTCATGGTCTTGCGCGTGGTGACGCCCTGCTTGGTGACCGTCAGCGGGAGCTGTGCGGTGGCCGACGAGACGTTGTTCTGGGTGAAGATGGCGTCCAGGGCGGGGTCGGAGCCTATGTCGAAGGTCACCTGCATGACCATCGAACCGTCGTTGGCGCTGGTGGTTTGCAGGTAGAGCATGTCGCTTACGCCCATGACGCTCTGCGCCACGGGTGTCGCCACGGCGTTGTTGACCGTCTCGGCGTCGGCGCCGTCGTAGGTCGCCGAGACCTCGACCACCGGAGGCGTGATGTCGGGATACTGCTCGATCGGCAGGTTCAGATCGAGATCAAACCACGAGTACGATGACGATGGCCAGCGAGATGGCGAAAATCGGACGTGAAATGAAGAATTTCTCCATGACGTCAGCGTATTACGGGGATTACCTTCATGCCGTTGCGCAGTTTCTGCTGGCCTGCCGTAACCACCTGTTCGCCCTCGGCGAGTCCCTCGTCCACGCACCACATCGTGCCGTAGGTGTCGCCCAGCACCACGCGGCGGTAGGCCGCCGTGCTGTCGGGCCTACGACCCAGACCGAATTGACGCCCTGCGCTCGACTGACGCCTGCTGGGGCACGATCACCCGCGGCTGTACGGGGCCGACGTTGGCCGAGACGCGGGCGAACTGTCCGGGTTTGAGCGATCGTCGGGAGTTGGGGAACATCACCACCAGCACGAGCGTTCCCGCTGCTCGACACTCCTTGCGCGTGTAGTCGTAGAGTCCCCGGTGGGTAGCGCGTGCCGTCGGCCAGCGTCAGGCGAATGTCCGACAGCAGCCCTCGTTGTCGTAGATCGAACCGCGTCCTCCGCCGCCCTGAGGTATTGCGCCATCGGGATCGCCACGTCGACGGTCAGCGTGTCGATGTTCGAAATGGTCGTCAGCACCCCGAACTGCGTGCCCGGGCCCACGTAGTCGCCCACGTGTGCCGAGGTGTTGGAGATGATACCGTCGATGGGCGAGCGAAGCTCCGTATAGCCGACGTTCATGCGGGCGCTGCTGAGGGTCTGCTCGGCCGAGCGGACGGTGGCTTCGGCGGCTTTGTACTGGGCCGTATACTGATCCAACTGCGACTGGCTGATGGCGTTGATCCTGGCCAGCGGCACGGCGCGGTCGTAGTTGTTGCGGGCTTCGATCGCCTGCGCCCGGGCCGATTGCAGGGCGGCCTCGGCTGCGAGCATCGAGGTCGAAAGCTGGTCGGGGTCGATTGTGAACAACAGCTGCCCGCGCTTCACGGGCATACCGTTGGCAAACTGCTTCGTAAGCAGGTAGCCGTTCACGCGCGGCTGGATCACCGCATCGAAATTGCTCGCCAGGTAACCGATGAACTCCATGCGGTTGGGAACGCTGTCCGTGACGGCTTCGGCCACGCCGACCCTGAGCGGGGGCATGGCGGTTTCAGGCTTGTGCCTGCTGCACCCCGCGAGGAGTACGGCGAGCAGCCCCGTGATAAGGAAAAGTCTGTTCATACCGGGATGTTTTACACCCTTGCAGGGGCAAAAAACGTACCGTGAACAGGGTGACAGCTAGTTAAAAAGGGGATTATATGCTAAAAAAAGCTGATTTTTTTAACTGCAAATGATGATGTTTAGATAATTTTTATATCTTTGCGTTGATAACAAACCCAAATTAATATAAAAGTTATGAAAGAATTAGTAGCAAAGATCAATGCAGAGTACGAAGTATTCGCAGCCAATGCAGCAGCACAGGTAGAGAAGGGCAACAAGGCCGCCGGTACGCGCGCCCGCAAGTCCGCTCTCGAAATTTCGAAGCTGATGAAGGAGTTCCGCAAGGTTTCCGTAGACGCTGCGAAATAATTACAGACGATGACGCAACAAAGGCTGTCCCAAGGGGGCAGCCTTTGTTGGTTTCATACGGGCCGTGAACTTGCCTAAGGTTTGATGCCGAAACGGGCGAAAACCTCCATATCCTCTGCGGAGAGGCCCGTCTTGCGGAACGGTACGGCCTCGTTGTGGTCGTTCAGGTAACGGCGCGGCCGGGTGCGGTCGTAGCCCGCGTTGACCAGCGACACGCCCGTGTCGATGTAATTTCCCCGGATCGAAGCCATGTCGGCCATGGTATGGAACAGCGCATGGGTCGTGGCGGGCACCGTGGCGTTTGCCTCGGCGGCAGCGGCCTTGTCGGGGAAATTCTGCCGGTAAGCGTCGGAGAACCACGCCAGCGAAGCGACGTAGAGCTGGTAGGCCGTCGTCGTGGGCGAAGCGTGCAGGAACCGTTCGCGCCTGTCATCGAGGATGTCCTCGCCGTGGTCGGCGCAGTAGAGCAGCGCCGACGAAGTCCCGCGCAGCCCGCGCAGGTACTGGATCGTCTCCGAGAGGAAGAAATCCGTGTAGAGGATCGAATTGTCGTAGGCGTTGCGGAGCGTCTGCACGTGTTCCCGTGAGATCGCCACGTCGTCGTCGGGGCGGAACTGCGCAAACTCGCGCGGGTAACGCTGGTGGTAACTGAAGTGCGAGCCGTAGCAGTGGAGTATGAAGAGCATCTTCTGCGCCTTGTTGCCTTCCACGGCGCGGCGCACCTCGTCCAGCAGCTGCATGTCGTGGCGCGGCGAGCGGATATAGATCAGGTGGTCGGCGTCGCGGGCGA
Organism: Alistipes sp.; assembly: GCA_047233565.1. Lineage (GTDB taxonomy): Bacteria > Bacteroidota > Bacteroidia > Bacteroidales > Rikenellaceae > Alistipes. The sequence goes on along the minus strand of JBKSUH010000006.1, from coordinate 8,602 downwards.
GTTTGTCGATCATGGCGCCCTGCGGCGACTGGTTGGAGATGAACCAGGTCTCGAAACCGGCCTCGTTGAACAGCGCCGGGAGCCCCTTGCGGCGGTAGAGTTCGGGATGTTCGTCGGTCGCAACGGACGAGAGGATCAGCGGCACGCTCTTGTGCGTGGTGTTGCTCTGCGTGAGCATGTCGCGGAAAACGATCAGGTCATCGACCTGCGAAAGGCGGGGATTCGTCTCGCGGTCGTAACCGTACAGCTGCCAGTTCATCGCACGCGAGGCTTCGCCGATGACGTAGACGTATATCTCGCGCCCCGGTGCCTGGGCCGTGCGCGACGCACCGTAGGTGAAATCCTCCGAGGTCTCCTCGAAATTGTAGGCCTTGCGGAATTCCGTGGCACTCAGGTGTACGTTGTAGAGCACGTTGAGCGGGAAGATCTCGTCCCGCAGCACGTGCCGGTCTTCGCTCACGCGGTAGGCCGGCCACAGCGCCAGCAGGCCCAGCGCCATGAGCGCGGCACCCGAAAGACCGACGTTCATGCGCGCGTGCGCGAAATGTAGCGTTTGTGGCCGATCTCGCGGCCGCGAACCACAACAGTGGCAGGTACATCACGCAGACCAGAATGACCGAAGGGTAGATGTTGCTCAGCAGTTCGCCCGCCTCTCCGGATTGGTCGTCACCAGATTGGTGAACATGTCCGTGGCGATGATCGAGTTGCCGAAGAGGTACAGCAGCACGATCTGGAACGCGCACAGGAAAATGAACGGGAACGCCAGCCAGATCATTATGCCCGAACGGCGCAGCGCCACGCTCCACATCATGTAAAATCCCAACGGCATCAGTATCAGCGCCTCGACCGTCCAGACGGAGTAGGGTTCGGTATTGGCCAGCACGCAGTTGGGGATAATCAGCGCGACAAAGAAATAGACGGTCAGCAGCGTGGTGAAACGGCTGCGGGTTTTGACCGTCCGTTGCCGGTTATGTTTGTTCGGATCAGCATTCATATCTTTACTAACCTAAAAAGCTTCGTTCAGGCTCAGCAGGAATCCGCTGGTTTTCTTGCCGAAGCCGTAATCGAGCCGCACATTGACCCGTTTTTTCAGCTCCCATCGCAGGCCGACGCCATAGTTGGGAAGCGTTTCCGACCAGTCGAACCGGTCGAGACTGTTGAATACGTTGCCGGCACCGCCCCATACCGTGCAGCCGATACGCCGCCAGATGCGCTGGCGCAACTCTACCTGGAAGGTAATCATGTCGTTGTCCGTATAGCGCCCCTGGTAGTAACCGCGCATGCGCTGCGAACCGCCCATGCGGGCCAGCATCGGCCACGGGGTGCCTTCGGAGTTGAACTCCGCGTAGAGGTCGGTGGCGATCAGTCCACCTTTCCACACCTGCCGGTACCAGTCGGCCGTGAAGGTCGTGCGCCACAGCGACTTGCCGCAGTTGCCCAGCCCCTTGGGAAACAGCGTCTCCTGCAGACTGACGTAGACGCCCCGGAAGGGGTTGGGGATGAAGTCGCGCGAGTCGTACTCGAGGATGGCTCCGATGCCGGTGGCAGTGTAGTGCGTTTTCTGCCCGTACTCCTGCAGGTAGCCCTCGCTGCGGGCGTCAAATTTCTTGCCCTGCGTGTGCTCGAAGCTCAGGATGCCGCCCACATAGGTGCTGGGCAGCACGCGGTGCAGGTAACGCCCTTTTACCAGGTAGCGTTTCTCGTTGTACGACCCCTCTTCGTTATACCGTCCGTCGTGGTAGCCGATGCCCCACATGTCGCGGGGCGCCGAGGCGAACATTACCGTGTAGTCGATGCGCTTGCTGTTGCGGGCGAAGATGTTGTTGCCCGTGACCCCCAGCGCATAGAATCCCGAAATCGAGACGTTGGCGAAGATCGAAATGTCCGACGGCGAAGTGACCGAGTCCGTACGGTCTATGCGGTAGAGTCCGGCCGCCAGCAGTCCGATGCCGAGACTCGTATTCTTCGAATAGCTGGGCCTCCGGCGAAGGTGAAGTCGATTTTCTTCTCGAACGTGCGGTCGCGCGTCGATCCCTCGAAATATTTCACCACGCGCCGCGGGAACGAGAGCCGTTTCTGCGGCTGGGGCTGTTCCGGAAGCGGGGTATAGCTGTAATGCAGCGTGTCGCTGCCGTTGATATACACTCCCTCTTGGGCCGCTCCCTGCAGCGCGAAGCAAAGGGCTAAAGCCAGAACGGCGGTTTTGCGCAGCATCCGGCTATTTGTACTTCTCGATTGTTTCGTAGAAATCGGCCTTGTCCTGCTCCGAGAGCACGCCCTTGCGCAGGAATACCAGCTCGCCTTCCTTCGATACGATCATCAGCACGAACTGGTTGTTGCAGTCGCCCAGCTCCCATGCCGTGCTCAGGATGCGATCCTGGTCGGCCAGTACCAGCGCGCCGTTCTTGGCCGTGCGCTTCTTGGCCATGTTGCGGGCCATGCCGTTGGGAACCATCGGTGCGTCCTTGAGGTTCATCACGCCGAAACCGAAAATATTGTCGCTCTGGGCGCGGTGGTTCTCCTTCAGCTCGACCGTGAAGTCGTTGTTCTGCTTGTGGCGGTCGGGGTCTACATAGAATATCATCAGGTTCTTCTCGCCCCAGTACGGCAACTTGGCCGGTTTGCCGTCGAGGTCGAGCACTTCGACATTGTTCACTTTGCGCGGCAGTTCCTGTGCTGCGGCTGCGGATGCCGTGAGCGAGAGGGCCGCCAGCATCGCGATTACTTTCATCTTCATTATATTCTGTTTTTTGGTTTTAAATGAAAACAAATCGGGACAAAGTTACAATATTTCCGCCAACATACGGACAATCAGCCGTTATAATATTGTCCGTATGGTTCACTTTTTGGCTTGGCGGGAGTCAGCGCCGTGTCGAAAGCGTAAAGTCCGCCGCCGGAAATAATCAGGAAGACGTAGACGCCCAGCCACACGAACTCCAGCTCCCCGGCGCCGAATCCGCCCCACGCGAACATCAGCAGGATGCCCAGCGAGAGAATCAGCGCCGACATCCGCACCCAGATGCCCATGATGATCGCCACCGCCAGCAGCACCTCGGCCACCGTCACGACAACGAACGTCGCCGCGCTGCCGGCCGAGGCGAACGACGGGTACGAATTGACGATTTCGTTGTAATCCTGCATTTTGCCGATATTGTGGAAGAGCATCATGCCTCCCGCGAACAGTCTCATGTAGAGCACGGCCCAATCCATGTGCCGGTATTGCCCGATCCAGTCTTCGATTCTTTTTCCCATGCTCCGGCATCGTGCAATTTGTATTCCAAAGGCGTTCCGGGAGCGATTCGCACCCGGCCTGCGCCGTTCCGGGCGCGCTCCCGAACCGCAGACGGCCCGGCATGGACGGATATTTCCGCCCCGAAGTCCGGAGCCGCCGATGACACGGATGCCGACCGGCCTCCTTGACCGACACAAGGTCTCCGGGCGGATATTTCCCGTCCGCCGCCCGCTTCGACGCGCTCCCGGACAGCCTGTTCCGGCAGAAACGCCCCTGAATTTTCGTCTTGTCGCCCGATTTTCGTTATCTTTGCGCCCATGAAGACCAATATCCTTTTCGTCTGCCTCGGAAATATCTGCCGCTCCCCGGCGGCCGACGGCATCATGCACCACATCGTCGAAGAGCGGGGACTCAGCGGCCGGATCGGAATCGACTCGGCCGGAACCTACGCGGGCACACGGGCGAACTGCCCGACGCCCGCATGCGCCGCGCGCCGCACGGCGGGGTTACGACCTCGGCCACCGCGCCCGGCAGATCCGGGAGGAGGATTTCGACCGGTTCGACATGATCGTCGTCATGGACGACATGAACTACGAGAACGTCCACCGGCTCGCGCCGTCGCGCAGGGCCGCCGAAAAGATCTTCCGCATGCGGGAGTTTTTCCGCCGCCACCCCCGTTGGGACCATGTTCCGGACCCTATTACGAAGGCGCCGAAGGCTTCGAGCTGGTGCTCGACATGCTGGAGGACGGCTGCGGGGAATTCTCGAATACCTCGAAAATCCGCAGTGACATGCAGAAAAAGCAATCCGGAGACGCCCCCGTCCCCGGATTGTTGTTTTCGCAGCGGCTTGCCGAAGCCGCCGTATCGAGACCGCGCGTCAGAAGTCGAGTCCGAAACTGATGCTGTAGGTATTGTGCAGCAGCGTCTGCTTCTTGGCGATCAGGTAGGCGAAGTCGAGACGCAGGTGCAGGAACCGGACGCCCGCGCCGACCGAACCGTAGGAAGGGTAGTAGTCGCGGCGCTCGCCGTAGTGATAACCCGCCCGGAGCTGGATGAGCTGCATCAGGTTGTACTCGGCGCCGACCGACATCTGGAATCCCCGGACTTTCGAAGGCGAGAAATAGTAGCCCAGATCCGTGCCGACGGTTATCTCGTGCACGTCGCTGAGGAACGTATCCAGCGCCACGCCCGCCGTCAGGTCCATCGGCAGGGTGTAGGGCGTGTCTTTCAGATAGCCGCCCAGATTGCCCAGCTTGGCGCCCGCACGCAGCGTCGAATAGCTCCCGACGTTTTCCAGCGGGTGCGACCATGCGGCGCTCAGGTCCACGGCCAGCGCGTCCGCCGAGGTTTCGGGACGCTTGAGGTGCATGTAGCGGGCCACGACGCCGACGGCCCAGTTGCCGCCGATGCGGCGCGAGTAGCCCAGATCGACCGCCATGTCGTTGTTGCCCCGCTCGCGCAGGTACTGCCGCCAGCCGATCTGCGCCAGATTGACGTTGTCGAAACGGCAGAATCCCGTCACGGCGTAGTAGTCGAACTGCCCTGCCCGTAATAGACGAGGATATCTGCGACGGCATCTGCGAGAAAATGGCCGTCGCGGAGTTGTTGTATATGGCGTGCGACCCAGACAGGGTCGTCATGGCGACGCCGCCCATGCCGAGCGTCTTGGCGTCGGGCGTCGGCAGGGTCGCTTCCTGCGCTGCGGCGCAGAGCGTCGCGGCGAGCAGTGTCAGTGTGGTTATCAGACGTTTCATACGGCAAATATAGCGAAAGGCGGGCGGCAAAACGAAAATTTGTCTCCTGATTTGTCCGGAACGCCTTCCATATGCGGCAAATATAGCAAAAAGATGCAAGTTCCGCCGGTGCAGGCGGCCAAACTCCGGGCACGGCGCGCCCGGCCTGCGATCGGACTTCGGGACCCGAAGCCCCGGACGGGCCGCGACGCCGGCGTGCGAAGCATGATGCCGTCAGGCTGAAATCCGCTTCAGGCACTCCTCGACGAGCTTGAAAACCGGGAGATATGCGCGCCGTCCACGAACGCATGGTTGACGAAGATCGAGAGCGGCATCACGAGCCGCCCTTCGCGCATCACCGCCTTGCCGGCGTTCATCAGCGGATATTCCGTCGGTTGGTTCCGGCGCTCCCTGCGCGTAGGTCAGGGAGGTGAAATAGAGGTCCGGCGTGGCGCTCAGCAGGAAGACGTCGTAATCGCCCTGCGCCTGCAGCACCTTTCGGCGCCGTAGGGATCACCGTCCTGCGGAATGTCGGTGACGATGGCGCGGGCCTCGGCGTAGAAGCGTTCGAAATCGGCATGGTAGGGGATGCGGACGGTGTAAAACGTACGGCCCGGAACGGCGATGGGCGAGATGACGTCCACCGTGTCGTGCCAGATCACGTTTCCGCGGCTGTCCGTGCGGTAACGGAACTCCTTGATTTCATTGACCGCGCGCAGCACGGCGTAGAGGTAATAGAGGAAGAAGGAGCGTCCCGCGGCTTTGGCCGCCGCACGGGCTTCGGTGCAGTCGATCGGTCGCCACCGAAATCCACGAATTGAGGAAGTTGCGGAAAAAGGCGTAATTGTCCCGCCGCTCCCAAGTTTCGATGTCTACGGTATGTTTCATAAGGTATGGCGTTAAACAAAACGTCCGCTCAAGCAGACTTGGCGGACGCTTTTATTGCCGGTCCGATGCCGCGGGGCACCGAACCGCTGCTGTTTTCCGATTGCCGGGAGATTCCTAACAGTTCATCGCGCCGCAGCAGTGGATCACCTGCCCGCTGACATACGACGAGAGATCCGACGCGAGGAACAGCGCGACCTTGGCCACATCCTCGGGCGTACCGCCGCGGCGGAGCGGGATCTGCTTGTACCAGCCTTCCTTCACCTCGTCGGGCAGCTTGTCGGTCATCTCGGTCATGATGAAGCCCGGGGCGATGGCGTTGGCGCGGATGCCGCGCGGGCCCATCTCCTTGGCGATCGACTTGGCCAGGCCGATCATGCCGGCCTTCGAGGCCGAATAGTTACACTGGCCCGCGTTGCCGCTGACACCCACCACCGACGACATGTTGATGATCGAGCCGCCCTTCTGACGGGCCATGATCGGCGTCACGGCGTGGATGAAGTTGAACGCCGACTTGAGGTTCACGGTCAGCACGGCGTCCCACTGGGCTTCGCTCATGCGCATCATCAGGCCGTCCTTGGTGATGCCGGCGTTGTTCACGAGAATATCGATGCGGCCGAAATCCTTGACGATCTCTTCGATGACCTTGTGCGTCTCTTCGAAATTCGCCGCGTTCGACGCATAGCCCTTGGCCTTGACGCCCAGCGCCGCGATCTCGGCTTCGGTGGCTTTGCCGTTGTCGTCGATCACAGGTCGGTGAACGCCACGTCGGCGCCCTCCTTGGCGAATTCGAGTGCGATGGCCTTGCCGATACCGCGGCCGCGCCCGTGACGACAGCCACTTTACCTTCGAGTAATTTCATAGCTTTCAAAGTATTAAGAATGTTTGCAAAATATTCTGTTTTCCTTTTTCGTTCGAAAGACAAACAAAGTTAAGAAAAATATTTTGAAACGCCCGCCGCCGCCGGAATTTCGCCAATATTACTAACTTTACCGTCCGTAAACGAATCATCACAAATCCTTAGAGATATGAAAAGAGACACCCAGATTTTCGATCTGATCGCCGCCGAGCGCAGCCGTCAGATGCATGGCATCGAACTGATCGCCTCGGAGAACTTCGTAAGCGAACAGGTCATGGAGGCCATGGGCTCCGTGCTGACCAACAAATATGCCGAGGTTATCCGCAGCGCGCTATTACGGCGGCTGCGAAGTCGTGGACAAGGTCGAGACGCTGGCCATCGAGCGCATCTGCCGTCTCTACGGCGCCGAATACGCCAACGTGCAGCCCCACTCCGGCGCGCAGGCCAATATGGCGGTATTCTTCGCCGTGCTGCAGCCGGGCGACACCTTCATGGGACTCGATCTGGCGCACGGCGGCCACCTTCGCACGGTTCGCCGGTCAACATGTCGGGCAAATACTTCAACGCCGTGGGCTACCAGCTCGACGAGGCGACGGGCGTGATCGACTACGACGCCATGGAGCGCAAGGCGCTGGAATGCAAGCCGAAACTGATCGTCGGCGGTGCTTCGGCCTATTCGCGCGAATGGGACTACAAACGCATGCGCGAATCGCGGACAAAGTCGGCGCGCTGCTGCTCGTGGACATGGCCCACACGGCCGGCCTGATCGCGGCAGGACTGCTGGACAACCCGTGAAATACGCGCATATCGTTACTTCGACGACCCACAAGACCCTGCGCGGACCGCGCGGCGGCATTATCCTCATGGGCAGGGATTTCGAAAACCCGTGGGGACTCACCACGCCCAAAGGCGCGGTGAAGATGATGTCGCAGATCCTCAACTCGGCCGTATTCCCGGCATTCAGGGCGGTCCGCTCGAACACGTCATCGCCGCCAAGGCCGTGGCTTTCGGCGAGGCGCTCGACCCCAGCACAAGGAGTATCAGACGCAGGTGCAGAAGAACGCCAAGGCGATGGCCGAAGCATTCGTGAAGCGCGGCTACAAGATCGTTTCGGGCGGCACGGACAATCACCTGATGCTGGTCGATCTGCGCACCAAGTTCCCCGAACTGACGGGCAAGCTGGCCGAGAAGTGTCTGGTGGCGGCCGACATCACGACCAACAAGAACATGGTGCCCTTCGACAGCCGCTCGCCGTTCCAGACCTCGGGGCTGCGCTTCGGGACGCCGGCCATCACCACCCGCGGCCTGAAAGAGGACAAGATGGACTACATCGTCGGCCTGATCGACCGGGTGCTGCACGACCCCGAGAACGAAGCCAATATTGCCGCCGTACGCAAGGACGTGAACGCCCTGATGGCCGACTATCCGCTTTTCGCCTGGTAAAATTCCGGTAGGATGAAAGAGGTCATCGACTTTTTCCGCCGCCTGCACGACAACAACGACCGTGCATGGTTCGACGCCCACCGCACCGAATGGGCGCACGTGAAGGGATACTTCGCGGCTTTCACGGAGCAGCTCATCGCCGGGATCGCCGAGTTCGACCCCACGGTGCGCGGCCTCAGGGTGCAGGACTGCACCTACCGCATCGCCCGCGACACGCGGTTCAGTCCCGACAAGTCGCCCTATAAAACATATATAGGTGCGTATATCGCGCCCAAGGGCAAGAAGTCGGGGTTTGCAGGCTACTATTTCCACATCGAACCCTGCTGCGACAGCCTCGTATGGAGCAACCTGCTTTCGGCGGGGCTCTACTGCCCCGAGCCGGTCGTGCTGCGCAGCGTGCGCGAGGAGATCCTCGACAACGGTGCGGAAATCGCGGCGGCCATCCGCA
>JBKSUH010000005.1:0-34422 GCA_047233565.1 Alistipes sp. | reverse complement strand
GTTCGCGGACGGGAAACTGCGCGGCGCCCAGATACCTTTTTATAATGTGGATGTCGAACAGGCCATCGCGCACGTCACCCACCTCGAGGCTGAGAGCAGCCTGGTCATCCCGCAGGCGGGTGAGTGCGACCTTGCCATGTGTTACATGGGACGTGCCATGGGGGACGCCTTGCCGCCGGGTGCGGTGGTCTTGCTGAAGGCCGTCGACCGGGATGCAATTATTCCCGGGGGGGAATATGTGATTGTCAGCCGAAAAATTGTAACTTTGCGGATAGTTCGGCTCGCCGACGGGGAGGACAAACTCCGCCTGGTGGCCGGCGATCGGGAAAATTATGACGACATAATTCTGAATGTCAGTGATATAAGCTCGGTGTATAAAGTTAAAGGCAAATTGATAATAAACAGTTGAGAATATGTTTTCAGGGATCGTGGAACGCATGGCGGAGGTCGTGGACATCCGTACCGACCGTCAGAATAAGGATTTTACGCTGCGCGCGGACTTTTGCCGCGAGTTGAAAATCGACCAGAGTATAGCACATAACGGCGTATGTTTGACAGTTGTGGACATCCGCGATGATACGTATACGGTCACGGCGATGAAGGAGACGCTCGACAGGAGCAACCTCGGCCTGCTGGCTGTGGGCGATCTGGTGAACCTCGAACGCTCGATGAAACCCGATGCGCTGCTCGACGGGCATATCGTCCAGGGGCATGTCGACCAGACGGCCGTATGCACGGCCCGCGAGGACGCCGACGGCAGCTGGTACTATACGTTCGCCTACGAACCGCAGGGCGGTGGGCTCTGTACCGTGGAGAAAGGGTCGGTGACGGTCAATGGCGTGAGCCTGACGGTCTGCGACTCGAAGGAGTCGTCGTTCCGCGTGGCGATCATTCCCTATACGTTCGAGCATACGAACTTCTGCCGCATCGGCGTGGGTTCGGTCGTGAACCTCGAATTCGACATCGTGGGCAAGTACATCGCCCGTCTCATGCAAAATTATACGAAGTAAGCCTTATGGTATACATCAAAACCAAAGAGGGCGCATCGCTGTGGATCGCGCTCCTCGCAACGGCCATTGTGGCCGGGACGATGACGCTGCTCGATGCGGTGTGGTGGGTGACGCTGTGCGTCTGCGGCGCCGTCTTTGTCGTCGTGGCGCTCGTGGCGCTGTTCATCATCCGCAAGTATGTGGCTTACAAGCTCAAACCGATCTATTCCATCGTGCTTTCGCGCGACGTGCACACCAACGAGATTTTTCGGAGCTGAAGGACAAGCACGTCGAGAATATCGGCGAGGAGCTTACGGCGTGGGCCGATACCAACGACAAGGAGATCGCCCGCCTGAAGGAGACCGAGCAGTTCCGCAAACAGTACCTCGGCAATGTGGCGCATGAGCTGAAAACCCCGATCTTCAATATTCAGGGATATATCTCGACGCTGCTGGACGGCGGACTGGAGGACGAGCTGATCAACCGCAAATACCTCGAACGGGCCGAAAGAGCATCGACCGCCTGATCAACATCGTGAACGACCTCGATACGATCTCCAAACTCGAAAGCAACATGAACCGCCTGAAGATGGAGCGGTTCGACATCGTTGCGCTGACCAAGGAGATCGCCGAGCAGGCCGAGATGGAGGCCGACAAAAGGGGATCAAGATTTCGGTCAAAGGGGCCGAAAACCTGCCGTCGCCTTTCTGGGTGCTGGCCGACAAGCACTATATCGGTCAGGTGATGGTAAACCTGATCATCAATTCGATCCGTTACGGCAAGGAGGGCGGACAGACGCGCGTCCATTTCCGCGACATGCTCGACAAAATCCTGATCGAAGTCGAGGACAACGGTTCGGGCATCGGCAAGGAGGACCTGCCGCGCGTTTTCGAACGTTTCTACCGCACGGACAAGGGCCGTTCGCGCGAGCAGGGCGGCACGGGACTCGGTCTGGCCATCGTGAAACATATCGTCGAGGCGCACGGCGAGCGTATCACCGTCCGCAGCGAACTGGGCGTGGGAAGCACTTTCTCGTTCACGCTCAAGAAAGTAAATCTGCAGGACATCAAATAACGGCAGAAATCCATAGAACCCATTCCAAATAATATGATACAACCGCTAAGCATCGTCTGGGATTTCAATCCGGTGTTTTTCCATCGGGTCGCTCGACATCCGTTATTACGGCCTGATGTGGGCGCTGGCAATCCTGATTGGCGCCAAATTCTTCGATAATTTCTGCAAACGCGAGGGACTTCCGTCGAAAGTCTCCGAGTCTATATTCATATACGGTACGCTGGCGACGATCCTCGGCGCACGTCTGGGGCACTGTCTGTTCTACGACCCGATGGAGTACCTGAGCAGGCCGTGGACCATCATCACGGCTTCCGCGACGGCGGCATGGCCAGCCACGGCGCCGCCATCGGCCTGCTGATCGGTCTCTGGCTCTTCTCGCGCAAGAACAAGCTGCCTTACGTCTGGTCGCTGGACCGCATTATGATCGCGGTGGGTATCGGCGGCGCCGTCGTGCGTCTGGGCAACCTTTTCAATTCGGAGATTTTCGGCATGGCGACGACTCTGCCGTGGGGTTTCGAGTTCGTCCGCTCGGCCAAATGGGTGAACGAGTTCGCCCCGGCGGCGGTGCATCCGACCCAGATTTACGAAGCGCTCTGCTATCTGGCGACGTTCGGTCTGCTCTGCTGGCTCTATTATGCGAAAGACATGGCCCGCCGCCGTCCGGGCATTCTGTTCGGCATCGGGCTGCTCGGGATTTTCCTGACGCGCTTCTTCATCGAGTTCATCAAGACCGAGCAGGAGGCGTTCGAACAGGGATGGGTGCTCGATATGGGGCAATGGCTGAGCATTCCGTTTATCGTGCTGGGTATTTACATGATTTACCGGGGGCTGTCCGAGCCCGAAGTTACCCCCGCCCCGGTGCCGAAAGCCCCGGCAGCAACTCCAAAAAAGAAGAAACGATGAGCAATAACCCGATGGTCGATGAAGTGAACCGCCTTGTCGGCAACCTGCTTGCCGCCGGCAGCGGGGTGTTCCTGCCCGGCGTAGGGTCGCTCTATACGGAACGCCGCGGCGCGCGGCGCATTTCGCGGCGGAGCGTGTTGCGCCGAGCCGGGCCGTGTCGTTTACCTCGCAGGAGCGGGCGTGTCGCTGGTCGCTGAAATCTCCGGCGCCGTGCAGTGCGACGCCGCCGAAGCGCAGGATGTATCCGACCGCTGGCTGGCCCGCACGCTCGAAAACGGCGTGCTGACGATCGAGGGCGTCGGCGTGCTCAAACTCAAACATTTTACGCCCGATGCGGCGTTTGACAGGCGACTCAATCCGCAGGGGCGTGAGCCGGTGCGGATAAAACCCGCCCGCAAGTTCGACTGGGCCTTGTGGATCGGCATTGCGGCGATTCTGGTCGCCCTCGGTTTCGGGGGTATGAGTTCCTGAAGCTCTATGACGAAGGCCCGGAGGAGATCGCGCAGACAACCGGTATTCCGGGACCGGAGACAACCGCCGGCGCGGCGACGGCTGACAGTTCGGCCGCGATTCCGGCTGCTGCGGATTCCGGTGCGACGACCGGATCGGCGGCATCTGCGTCCAGTGCGGACGCCGCAAAGGCCGCGAATACGACGGCTGACACTGCATCGGGGACGAACGCCGAAATGCGATCGGAACCCGCTGCGTCCAGTGCGAATGCCGGCACTGCCGCCTCGTCGGTTGGCGGTCGGGGAACGCTCCTGCCGGGCAGAAGGATGTTGCCCCGGCGAAACGCCCTGAAACCCGTTCCGCAGGGACGGCCGATGCGCCCGCATCGCTCGTTTCGGGACACCGGTATGTCGTGTTGGGGGTTTTCAGTACGCCGGAAAATGCGGCCCGTGCCGCCGCGGATGCCGAAGCCAGGGATGCATCGGTACGCTGCGGGGTCTACCGTTTCGGCAATAAATTCATGGTTTCACCTTTCGAGGCGCCCGATGCGGAGGCATGTACGTTGTTCATCCGTAATTATAGCGACCGTTTCCCCGGGCTGTGGACTTACACTGCCCGTTGATGCGTCTTTCCGAGCTGATAATCCGTTTCATCGACTGGTTCTACCGCCGGCCTGTTTCTGCGTTATTGCCGCGCCAGACGTTCCGTTATGCCGTTTGCGGCGGCGCGAACGTGGTTTTCGGCTGGGGGTGCTATTTCCTGCTCTATAATTTCGTGCTCGACAAGGAGCTGCTCGACCTCGGGTTCATCGCGGTTTCCCCGCATGTCGCGGCGATGCTGATTGTTTTTCCGCTGACCTTTTTCACCGGGTTTTGGCTGAACCGCCACGTGGCTTTCCGCCGTTCGCCGCTTGCCACGGGGACGCAGCTTTTCCGCTACCTCCTCTCCGTCGCCGGCTCGGTGGTGGTCAATTATGCCGGGTTGAAATTTTTCGTGGAGTTCTGCGGATTGTGGGCCACGCCGTCGCAGATGCTGGCGACTTTCGTCACGATGATCTACAGCTATCTGGCCGCCAAATACTTCACCTTCCGCCATGCGGAGGTCTGACGGTCTCCTGCCGTGTAGAGTCTCCGACGGCTCGGTCGCTTCGTAAATCCCGGCGCGGCATATTGGCGGGCGAGGTCCTCGTGGATCGTCGTTTTGAGAATGGTGATTTTACAGCGTTTCGTGCCGTGCTGTTTTGCGGGAGCTCCCGTTTCCGGTCTCTTCCCTGAGTTTTTGCAGTTCGTACATCCGGTCGCGGAATTTCGCCGCGGCGAGGAAGTCGAGCGACGGCCGCACGCTCCATGTCTTCGCGCGCCTTGACGATCAGCGCATCGAGGTTTTCGCTCGCGGCATAAGTTTTCTGCACGTCCGCCGCAGCCATGTAATGATCCTCGGCGATGGGGTAGACCGCCGCGATTTCCGGTACGTCGGTCCGCGTGGTCAGCAGCGTGCTCTGTCCCGAACCGCTTCGCTGTGCGCGGCGCGGCGGCATGCCGTGCTCCATGTTGTAGCGCACCTGCTTCTCGCGGCGGCGGTTGCTCTGCTCGATGGCGTAGCGCATCGAATCGGTGCAGGTGTCGGCATAGAGGATCACGTTGCCCTGTGAATGGCGCGCGGCGCGTCCCGCGATCTGCGTCAGCGACCGCACGTTGCGCAGGAAACCCTCCTTGTCGGCGTCGAGGATCGCCACCAGCGCCACTTCGGGCAGGTCGAGCCCTTCGCGCAGCAGGTTCACGCCCACCAGCACGTCGAACATTCCGGCCCGCAGGTCTTCCAGAATCTGGATGCGTTCCAGCGTATCCACGTCCGAGTGGATGTAACGGTTGCGCACGCCCACCCGGTCGAAATATTTCGAAAGTTCCTCGGCCATGCGTTTGGTGATGGTCGTCACGAGCACCTTGTCGTCGTCTTTCACGCGCTTGTCGATCTCCTCCAGCAGGTCGTCGATCTGGTTGGCCGTGACGCGCACCTCGAGCGGCGGGTCGACCAGCCCCGTGGGGCGGATCAGCTGTTCGACGATCACGCCTTCGCTCTTCATCAGTTCGTAATCCGCGGGCGTCGCTGACGTAGATCGACGTGCCCTGCAGCTGTTCGAACTCGGCGAAGGTCACCGGACGGTTGTCCTTGGCCGCCGGGAGCTGGAACCCGTACTCCACGAGGTTCTCCTTGCGCGCGCGGTCGCCGCCGAACATGGCGTGCACCTGCGGATGGTCACGTGGCTCTCGTCCACGACCAGCAGGTAGTCTTTCGGGAAGTAGTCGATCAGGCAGAACGGACGCGTGCCCTCGCTGCGGCCGTCGAAGTAGCGCGAGTAATTCTCGATGCCGGGGCAGTAGCCCAGCTCCTTGATCATCTCGACGTCGTATTCCACGCGCTGCTTGATGCGCTGCGCCTCCGTCGTGCGTCCGGCACGCTCGAAGAATTCGATCTGCCTGCCCAGATCCAGGTATATCTGTTGTACGGCGCAGTTGATGCGCTCCTTGGTGGTTACGAAGAGGCTCGTGGGGTAGAGCGTCAGGTTGTCGAGCGAGTGGATACGCTGCCCCGTCGCGGGGTCGATGGTCTGGATGGCCTCGACCTCGTTGTCGTAGAACATCACGCGAAACACTGGCTGCCGAACTCTCCGAACGCCGCCATGATGTCCTGTGTCGCCGTTCACGCGGAACGTCGCAGGCTCCACTCCCGCTCGGTGCGGGGTGAGCTTCGACCAGCTTGTAGAGGAAGTGCTTGTAGCTGACGATCTGTCCGACCGATGTCGATCGCCGTGGCGTGGAAATCCGCGGGATTGCGCGCCGTAGAGACACGACACGCTCGACACGCGACCACGTCGCGGCGCCCCACACAGCGTGGCCACGGTGCGCAGGCGCATTTTCTCGATCTCGGCGTTGATCGAAAGGTCTTTTTCGATGAAGGTGTCCGTCGAGGGGAGGTAGGCCTCCGGCTGGTAATAGTCGTAGTAGGAGACGAAATACTCCACGGCGTTCTCCGGGAAGAAATTGCGGAACTCGCCGTAAAGCTGCGCCGCGAGCGTCTTGTTGTGGCTCAGGACGAGCGTCGGGCGGTTCAGCTGCGCGATGACGTTGGCCACGGTGAAGGTCTTTCCCGAGCCTGTCACCCCCAGCAGGGTGTTATGTTTGGAGCCGTGCCGGATCGAGCCGACGAGCTGTGCGATCGCTTCCGGCTGGTCGCCCATCGGGGCGTAATCCGATACCAACTTGAAATCCATAGGACAAAAATAACGATAAAATCCGAAATAAATTGCGGCCTGAGCGAATACTCGTTTAAAATACCCGTATTCGGGCCGGGTGCGGCGCCGTCGCCTTTTACGGGAATTTTGCGCCGAGGGGCCCGCTCTTCCGCTCCTTTCCCGAATTATTCCTATCTTTGCAGGTATGATTGACAGGGAAACAGTAGACCGCATTTATGCAGCCGCCAATATCGTGGATATTTTCGGCGAGTACGTCACGCTCAAGCGCAAGGGTGTGAACTATCAGGCCTGCTGCCCGTTCCACAACGAGAAAACCCCGTCGTTCGTCGTGTCGCCCTCGAAGGGGGTATATAAATGCTTCGGCTGCGGCAAAGGCGGCAATGCCGTCACGTTCCTGATGGAGCACGAGAACATCACCTATCCCGAAGCCCTGAAGATGGTGGCCAAACGATACGGCATCGAGGTCAAGGAGAAGGAGATGTCCGAGGAAGAGGTACGCCGCAACGACGACCGCGAATCGATGTTCGCGCTCAACGGCTGGGCGGCCGACTACTTCGCCGATTACCTGCACCACGAGACCGAGGGCATGAGCGTGGGTATGACCTATTTCCGCCAGAAGCTCGGCATGACCGACGCCACGATCAAGAAGTTCGGCCTCGGGTTCTGCCCCGCGCGTGGCGACCGGATGTCGAAGGATGCGCTGGCGGCGGGATATAAAAAGGAGTTCTTGGTCTCTACCGGCCTTTCGCTCGAACGCGAGAGCGACGGTTCGCTCTACGACCGCTTCCGCGACCGGGTGATTTTCCCCGTACATAACATTTCGGGGCGCATCGTCGCTTTCGGCGGCCGTACGCTGCGTACCGACAAGACCGTTGCCAAGTACCAGAATTCGCCCGAGAGCGAGATATACAGCAAGAAACGTGAGCTGTACGGACTCTATTTCGCCAAGAAGGCGATCCAGCAGCTCGACTTCGCCATCATGGTCGAAGGCTATACCGATGTGATTTCGATGCACCAGGCGGGTGTCGAGAACGTCGTTTCGTCGTCCGGGACATCGCTCACGACCGAGCAGATACGCCTGCTGAACCGTTTTACGAAAAACATCACGGTCATTTACGACGGAGACTCGGCGGGTATCCACGCTTCGCTGCGCGGGATCGACATGATCCTCCGGGAGGGGATGAACGTGCGCGTGGTGTTGCTGCCCGAACCCGAGGATCCCGACTCCTTCGCCCGGGCGCACACTGCGGCCGAGGTGCAGGAATATCCGTGCCAACGAGCAGGATTTCCTTGCCTTCAAGGCCAGACTGTTGCTGCAGGACGCCGAGGGCGACCCGATCAAGAAGGCGGCCCTTATCGGCGACATGGTGCAGTCGATCGCGCAGATTCCCGATCCGATCCAGCGGTCGGTTTATATCAAGGAGTGCGCCCGCATCATGGACATCGACGAGAACATCCTGATCTCGGAGGTGGCGCGCAAGCGCATGGCGACGACCGGCGACCGCGAGGCCGACGAATTCGTACGCCGCCAGACGGCGTTGCGGAAGGCGGAGGCTCCGCAGCCCGAGGTGGAATTCGTGAAGCAGGTCGAGGCAGGGAGCAGCACCGAGGCGCTCGAACGCGAACTGGTGAAATACCTGCTCAAATACGGCCATTGTTCGTTCGAGTTCAAGGAGGGGCGCACGATGGTGGCGTGCAACGTCGCGGAGGTGATCTTCCTGGAACTTGACAGCGACGGACTGTCGTTCAGCAACCCGCTGTACGACAAGATTCTGGCGACCTACCGGGAGCAGTGGAAGCTGCTCGGCACCGGAGCGGAGGTGCCGGCGCACTTTTTCCTGAACCATCCCGACCCGGAGGTGTGCAACGCCTCGGTCGACATCCTTACGTCGGACGACAATTACGTGGCCAGCCAGCTGTGGCGGCGCAAGGACATCCATGTCGAGAGCGATGCCGAGATGCTGGCCGTAGGGGTGCCGAAGGCCGTGACGCTCTACAAGTCGAAGGTGATCGAAAGCTATATCAAGGAGTGGCAGGCCAAGCTCGCGGACGAGAGCCTCACGGACGAGCAGGTCGGCGAGGTGATCCAGCGGCTGGCCGGGTTCAACAAGGTGAAAGTGACGATTGCAAAGAAATTGCAGCGGCTGATCTTGTAGCCGCCGGAATAATATATGTGGTGTTTTGAATTTTTAACGAAAAAGGGGCGGGTATCGGGTCGTACACGTATCACTACGCATACCGTGTGCAAACAGAAAATAAACAGAAAGATGTGTAAAACATATCAAAGATAAAAGAATTAGTTACCTTGACCGATTCCCACCCCTGCGAATAAATAGGCAATTATTGTGCCGATTCCGAATATATGAGTGAACAGAAAAAGATAAATATCCGTAACAAGCGCGCGACGTTCGACTATGAGATTCTGGAAGAGTACGTTGCGGGCATCGTGCTCGTTGGTACCGAGATTAAGTCCATCCGTGCGGGCAAGGCTTCGCTGACCGATTCGTTCTGTTATTTCGACAAGGGCGAGCTGTGGATACGGGGTGTCAACATCGCCGAATACGGGTGGGGCACCTGCAACAACCATGCGCCGCGCCGCGACCGGAAACTGCTGCTCAACCGCCGCGAGCTGGACAAACTCCAGCGTGCGGGGCAGGACAAGGGCCTCACGATCGTGGGGCTGCGCCTGTTCCTGAACGAACGGGGGCTGGCGAAAGTCGTGGTCGGGCTTGCCCGGGGCCGGAAGACCTATGACAAGCGCGAATACCTGAAGGAAAACGATGCCAAGCGTGAGATCGACAAGGCGATGAAAAATTACAAACGATGATACGAGCTATTTTCCTCGATGTAGACGGTACGCTGATCAGTTTCAAGACCCATGAAATACCCGCCTCGGCACGCGATGCGCTGGTGCGGGCGCATGCGCGGGGTATCCGGCTCTTTATCGCTACGGGGCGTGCGGCGAACGACCTCGCTCCGCTCGAGGGGATTCCCTACGACGGCGTGGTGTCGCTCAACGGCGCACGGTGTGTGGCTGCCGACGGGCGTGTCGTCAGCCTGCATCCGATTCCGCGGGCCGATTTCGAACGCGCTTTGGCGCTCTCCGAGGAGCAGGACTTTGCAATGGGGCTGGAACTGGAGGAGGGCGTTTTCGTCAATCGCGTGACGCCCGACGTCAAGCGGGTCGCGCATATGGTGGCGCATCCGGTGCCCGAACAGACCGACCTGCGCGAGCTTTTCGGCCGGGTCGAATGCTGTCAGCTCTGCTTCTATTTCGACGCGGAGACCCAGCGGCGGGTCATGGCCGAGCTGCCGACACTCGTGGCGAGCCGCTGGTGCCCGATTTTCGCCGATGTCAATGTCGCCGGCATCGACAAGGCGACCGGAATGGAGGAGTTTATGCGCAGTTACGGCTTCTCGGCGGCCGAGGTCGCGGCGTTCGGCGACGGCGGCAACGACGTGGCGATGCTGCGTGCCGCAGGAGTAGGCGTGGCGATGGGCAACGCCTGCGACGAGGCGCTGAACGCCGCCGACTACGTGACCGCTTCGGTCGATGACGACGGTATCGCAAAGGCGTTGGCGCATCTGGGGGTGATTTGACGGGGCGGCGCATGCGCCGGCGGGAACGGAAGTTGGTGAGGTAAATTACAAAATCATATGAGTCTTATTCTATGTATCGAGACCGGTACGGACGTTTGTTCGGTCGGTATTGCAAAGGACGGGGAGCTGCTTTCGCTGCGCGAGAGCGACGAGGGGCGCGACCATGCCCGCAAGGTCGGCGTGTTCGTCGACGAGCTTTTGCGCGAAACGGGCATTGCGCCCGATGAACTGGATGCCGTGGCCGTGGGCAAGGGCCCCGGCTCCTATACGGGGCTGCGGATCGGCGTTTCGTTCGCCAAGGGGCTGTGCTACGGGGTGCGTAAGCCGCTGATCGCCGTGGGATCGCTCGACGCGCTGACGGAGGTTGCCCGCGAAGATTACGAAGCGGGTATTCTTTCTGTTTCCGACTGGGACCGTGCGCTGCTCTGCCCGATGGTCGATGCCCGCCGCATGGAGGTTTATGCGCAGGTCTTCGATGCGGAGGGCCGTCCGCAGAACGAGGTTACGGCCGAGGTGATCGATGCCGGCAGCTTCCGGGAATTCCGGGAGCAGGGCCGTCCGTTCGTGATTTTCGGCAGCGGCGCCCGCAAATGCGCCGAGGTGCTTGCCGGCGCCGAGTTCGTCGAGGTGGCCCCTTCGGCCCGCGGTCTTGCGCGGCTGGCCCAGCAGGCGCTCGACGAAGGCCGTACGGAGGATATCGCTTACTTCGAACCTTTTTACCTGAAGGATTTCGTCGTCACGACCTCGAAGAAAAGTCTGTTTTAGTTCCGTTGCCGACATATGACCGAAGCGGAACTGGTAAAGAGTCTTTCGGAGCGGTTCTATTCGGACTTCGCAGATACGGTGGCCCGGCGGGTGCGCGATGCGGGGGCGGTGGAGCTGCTTTATCGGGTGGCGACCTCGCCGTATGCTAACCTGCCGAAGCCTGCGAGACACAAAGCGGCTTTCCGGAGCGCCTATGTGCTCGAAAAGATCTATTTCGCCGCTCCCGATGCGTTCATGCCTTCGCCGGAGCGTTCTGCGACAGGGACTTCCCCGCTTGTACGGACCGGAGCGCGCAGCGCCATTTCGCAAAGATCATGGCCGACCTGCTGGGACGTTATACGCCCGATTCCTCTTCGCTGAGCGGATCGCCGAGACGGCGGCGCAGTGGGCCGCCGATCCCGGCACGAAGGTCGCGGTGCGGATCTGGGCCGTCGAGGTGCTGAAACACTGCCGTGAGCGGGTCGGCTGGGTAGCGGAGGCGTGGGACGATCTTGTCGAGACGATGGCGCACGGCGCGACGCCGGGCATCGAATGCCGGATGCGCAAGAGCTGGAAGCCGGGCCGGAGCGACAAAGCCTGAAAAATAATCCGGGATTAATTCGACCTGGGATGAGTCCGGAGCATGTAATACCTCGGAAAACAAAAATCCCCGTGAACTTGCTTCGCGGGGATTTTGTTGTGGTATGTCGTCCGGTTATTTCACGCTGCCGATCACGGCCTTCAAGCGCTGCTTGAAGTTGTCGCCGATAATGGTCATGGAATCGGTCTTTTCGAACAGTGCGGCCTTGTTCTTCGCATAGGCTCCGATGAATTCGGCGATGCGGAACGGCTCTTCGAGGATGAAGTTGGGGCACTGCGAAACGCGCAGGTACTCTTCGGGCAGCATCAGGTAGGGTTCGCTGTGGGCGCCCTGCTCGGTCTTGAATTCGACGGTCAGGTCGAGACAGCGTTTGAAGACGCCGCTCATGCCGTACAGGTCGGCCTGATGCGCCGTCGCATAGTCGTCGAACGCGAGTTCGATCTCCACCGGAGCGTCGCAGGCCGTCGTGCCCGTGTAGATCACCGGTGCGAGCGTGTAGCCGTCGTAGGTCCACTCCCCGGCCTTCGGAAAGCGCGAGTAGGCCAGTTCTTTGCCGTTGACCTTTACAGACTTGGGCGGGAAGACGGCCGAAGCGCAGCTCGTAGCTGCGGCTGTCGGACGCGCCCGCAAACGAACCTCGCGGGGCGAAATGCGTACGCGCACCGTGTTGCCCTCCTGCTTTTTGCTGACTGTTGTCACCGCGTAGTTCGTCTTGTACTGCTGGCTCATGCCGTCGTCCTCGTAGTGGCGCAGCTGCCCGTCGCCGCCCGGAATGAAGGTCAGCACCAGCGTATCGCACGGCTGCTGGAGGTTCTTCACCGTAGCCGGGTTCATCGGAATGATCGAACCTGCTTTTGCGTAATGGGGATTCTCCGCCAGCGTGTAGTGCAACTCTTCGGTGCGGCCGCCTTCGTACATCGAGCCGGTCGCGCAGTCGAACCACGCCCCTTCGGGAACCAGATCGTGCGGGGGCCAGACCCGTTATGCTGTCCACCGGCTGGGTGATGGTCGTGGCGAGAATGTCGTTGCCGAACATGAACTGTTCGGACGTCTCGTACGCCTTGTCCGATTCGGGATAGTCGTAGTACATCGGGCGGCACATGCCGACGCCCGTGTCGTAATTCTCGCGGGCCGCATTATAAATATAGGTGCCAGCGTGTAGCGCAGGCGGATGGCGTCGCGCATGAGGAACATATGGTCGGGGAAGCACCAGATGCAGCGTTCGATGCGCGGGTCTTTGGTCGAATGGGTTTTGAAGATCGGAGTGAACACGCCGTATTGCAGCCAGCGCGTGTAAAGTTCCGGGTCGGTCGCCTTCTGCGTCTTGTGGAACATGTGGCCGCCGATGTCGTGGCCCCACCAGCCGTAGTTGACGTTCGAAGCCGTAGCCGTGAAGTAGGGCAGGTAGGCGAGCATGGGCCATGTGGCGTAGGTGTCGCCCGAAAATGCCAGCGGATAGCGGTGGCTGCCCAGCCCGCCCCAGCGGTGGTAGATGAAGGGGCGCAGTCCGGGGTTCTGACGCTCCGCATGGTTGAAGAAGGTGTGGTTGAGCCAGAAGGTGTTCGACAGTCCGGGGTGTATTTCGACTCTTTCCACTGCTGCCAGTCGAGCCACCAGAAGTCCACGCCGTCGCGTTCCATCGGTTCGAGTACGGTTTTGAAATAGGCCTCGGCCCATTTCCGTTCGTCGATTTTGAACGGTACGCTCTTGCCTTTCTCAGACCATCCGTATTCCTTGGTAAAGTCATCGTATACAGCTTCGTAAGGTTGGATACCTGAAGCGGGATGGAGGTTGAGCGCCACCTTCAGCTCTTCGTTCTCGGTCCACTTGAGGAAGTTCGCGGGCGGGGAACAGCTCCTTCTGCCACGTGTAGCCCGTCCAGCCGATGCGCTGTCCGTATTCGTCCTTCGGCGAATTGCTCTTGCGCAGGCCCCATGTCTCGTGCCAGTCCATATCGACGATCAGCACGTCGATCGGCACGTCCATCGACTTGAGTTTGTTCACCAGATCGACGAATTCGTTGTCCGAATACTGCCAGTAGCGGCTCCACCAGTAGCCCAGCGTATATTTCGGAGGCATCGGCGCGCGGCCGGCGACGAGCGCGTAGTCGGCCAGCGCCTGTTTGTAGTCGTGTCCGTAGGCGAAGAGGTAGAGGTCCTGACGGTCGCCTTCGGGACGCGCTTCGACCCACTCTTCCCATTCGGAACCGTCGGGCGTCAGCACATGACGCTGCGAATCGTCGATCAGGGACCAGCCCGCGCGGAGAGGATGCCCTGCTCCATCGGCTCCTTGAGTTTCGAACCGTCGGCGCCGTCGAGCGTGCGGGTCGTGCCCAGCAGGTTCTGCGGATTTTCCATGCCGGGAGTCCAGACCACCTCCTTGCCGTTGAGCGTGAATACGGCTTTCAGGTTTTTGTCGCTGAACTTGCCGTTCTTAAGATACGTAAGCGTCAGCGCCGGGGTCGTGATCGTGAGTTTCGATTTGCTTTCGCGGACCTTGAATTCGGGAACCGGAGTCTCGCGATTGACGAACGTCAGCGTCGCACGGTCTTCGAATTGTCCGTCGGCACTCCACTCCATACGGATCAACTGCGGTGTGAGCACCGTAAACCGGGCGTTTCCCGAAGTTACGACGGCTTTGGCGTCGGCCTTCGGGTTGTCTGCGATTGCAGGCGACAGCGTGCAGGCGAGCGCTGTCAAGAGGACAAGAAATCGTTTCATCTTTATTTGATTAGCTTGGTTACCGGGTAAAGGTACGCAATTCGGAACGAATCCGCAAATATTTTTCTTTCGAAACGAAAATTATTGGTTTCGGAAAGCAAGTTTTGCCGGAGGGCTATTGCGCCGTCGTATCGGTCGCAGCGGCTTTCGCCGCGGATTTTGCAGCAGTTTCCGCCGCGGATTCCGTTGCGGAGAGGGCTGCCGGGTCTTCGTCGGCTCCGGCGATTTCGAGCGTGCGGGCCGAATGGCGTTTCTTGGTTTGCAGGCTCGCCGTTTTGCGCAGCCGTTCCCCGACGCGGACGATGTTGTCGTTGCCCGTGCAAAGCCGCTTGTGGGCGTCTTCGTATGCGTCGCGTGCCTTGTCCAGCGCCGTGCCGACCCCTTCGAGCGAACCGGTGAAGGCCACCAGCTGTTCGTAGAGTTTCAGCCCGCATGCGGCGATGTCCCTGGTGTTCTTGTCCTGGTCGTTGTATTTCCACAGGTCGGCGACCAATTTGAGCAGGGCGAAAAGGTTCGTCGGCGACGAGATGATGACCTTCTTGTCGTAGGCGTCCGACCAGATGGCCGCGTCGTTCTGCAATGCGGCGAGGAAGGCCGGTTCGTTGGGGATGAACATGATGACGAAGTCGGGCGAGTTGAGCAGGCGCTGGTACTCCTTGCGTCCCAGTTCGTTGACGTGCTGGCGGACGGAGGCCGTGTGCGCTGCGAGGCAGCGGCGGCGCTCCTCTTCGGTTTCGGCCGAGGTGTAGCCTACGAAAGCCGTGAGCGAAACCTTCGAGTCGATGACGATGTCTTTCTTCTCGGGCAGGTGCAGCACGACGTCGGGGCGCAGGTTGTGTCCCTCGGCGTCCTTGATGTTGTATTGCGTTTCGTAGTGGATGCCCTTGATGAGCGCTGAACTGTCCAGGATCGTTTCCAGCAGCATTTCGCCCCAGTCGCCCTGCACTTTCGAATTGCCTTTCAGTGCGTTGGTCAGGTTCGTGGTCTCGGTCGTGATGCGCCGGTTGAGCTCCATCAGGTTTTTCAGCTCGGCCTTCAGTTCGCCGCGCTGTGCCGTCTGCGTGGTGTAGATGTCCTCGACGCGCTTGCGGAATTCGACGATGTTGTCGCGGAAGGGTTTGAGCAGCACGTCGATCTGCTCCTGACTGGTTTGGCGGAAGCGCACCGAGTGTTCGCCCAGAATTTCGGTCGCGAGGTTTTGAACTGCGCCCGGAAGGTCTCCTCCAGCTTTTCGCGCTCGGCCTTCTCGGCCGCACGCTCCTCGGCATTTTTCGCCCGCAGCGACGCGAGTTCCGTCTCGGACGAGGCCCGGAGCGCCGCCAGCTCCGCTTCGGTGCGGGTCCGCTGTTCGGTCAGTGCTTGTGCCTGCGCTTCGTACCGCTGGCGAAGCTCCCTTTCGGCCGACACGGCCTGCTCGGCTGCGGCCAGCCGGGCTTCGGCGGCCGAAAGACGGGCAGCGGCGTCGCGTTCGCGCGCTTCGGCGTCGGCGTTCGACGCGCCGAGACGGCGGGATTCCCGGTGCCAGAGCAGCAGGACGATGGCGAGGATGGCTGTCAGGCAGCAGGTTGTCAGTATGAAAAGCGAGGTCGGGGTCATGGCTTGTGCGGTAATCTATTCCATGCAAAAATAGCAATTTATTCCCGGAAAACGAGCCGTTCGGGGCGCATGCGGAATATTTTGGCGCCGAATGCGAATTTATTTGCCTGAAACAGCGTGCGGTTTGCCGATTTTTATAGTTTTGTTCCTTAATCGGATTCATTTTAAATTTGAAGCATATGAAGAATTTCTTACGACCTTTGAAGCTGGCCTGCCTTGCGGCGGCGTCCATGCTGATTGTTTCCTGCGGCGGCAGCGCGGATTACCGCAGCATCCTGCCCGCAGACTCGTTTATGACCGTGTCGGTCAATCCCGCATCGCTGATGCAGAAGTGCGAAGCCGGCGATTTGGACCAGCATCCGCTTTATGTCCGGATCAAGGCCGAACTGGATAAAGACCAGAACCTCTCCGCCGAGGAGAAGGAGTACCTGCTCGCCTTGCTGAAGAATCCGGGCGAATCGGGTATCGACGTGAAAAGGATTTTTCTTCTTTGCGGCGATGGAAGGCACTGTCGATGCTCCCGTTATGCGGGGCGGTCTGCTGCTGCCGATCGGCGACAAGGCCAAATTCGACGCTCTGCTTGCGCGGATCAACGAAAAGAGCGGTGTCGCGCCCGAAACCAAGGGCGGCGTTTCGGTCGTCGATCTGGGTAAAGAGGGCGATGCCGGCGTTTTGTGCGCCTACAACGACATCGCGTTCATGGTCTATTTCGTGCAGAACGGCGTTGACGATCTGGCCGGCGACGTGCGCAAGCTGTTCGCCCAGAAGAGCGGCGAGAGCCTGATGGGCGACAAGGCCGTTGCGGAGCAGCTCGCCCGGAAGAACGACGTCAACATGGTGCTTTCGTACGGCGCGATACTCCCCATGATGAACAATCCGATGCTCAGCTCGATGCCCATGATGGATGCGCTGAAGGGGGCGACGATGGTCGGTTCGGTCAATTTCGAGAAGGGCCGGATCGTTACGGAGGCCGCCGTGTCGTACAAGGACAAGGAGAGCGAAGCCAAGATGATGGATTTCTATGCCTATGTCAAGCCCCAGACCGGAGCGCTGCTGCGCTATGTGCCGGCCGCTTCGATCGGCGCGATGTCGCTGGGACTCAACGGCGAAAAGCTCTATTCGATGCTTTCGGCGATGCCCGGTTACGGCATGCTGATGGCCAACCCGATGGTCAAGCAGGTGATGGATGCTTTCAGCGGCGACTGCGTGATCTCGTTCTCGGGGATGACAGCCGACGGTCAGTATCCCGTAGCGTCGCTGCTGGCCCAGGTGAAGGATCCCGCCGTGTTGCAGACGATCGTCTCCAACCTCTCCGGTATGCCCATCCAGAAGGCGGGCGAAGGCGAATATACGATCAGCATGGGCGGTGTCACGGTGCTGTTCGGCGTGAAGGGCGATGTGCTTTACTGTACGACCGATGCGGTCGTGAAATCGGCGCTCGACGGTGCGGACATCGAATCGCTGGCTTCGATGAGCAAGATATTCAAGGGCCAGTCGGGAAGCTTCTACGTCGATTTCGAGGGTGTGACCGCGCTGACCGCGCAGCTTGTCGGCGGTAATGTCGACCCGCAGGTCGAGGCCGCGCTCTCCGTGCTGGCCATGTTCGAAGACCTGGAAGCCTATGGTACGATGAAGGGCGGGACTGCCGTAGTCAATATGACGGACAAGGAGCAGAACTCGTTCAAGATCATTTGCGGCAAGACTGGCGAGCTGATTCGTCGGTACGTACCGGAGGCGAATTTGTAATATCCTTGGAACAGGAAAGCGGCCGTCCTCGACGAACGGCCGTTTCCTGAAATAGATGATGTATGGAGTCGATTACTTTGCAGGGTGCTGCCTGACGCCTTGCGGGCAATCCGGAGCCGCCGAAATCGGACTTGTGGCTGCATGACGTGACATTCCGCAAGGGAGTATTATCTGGTCGAAGCCGCTTCGGGAACCGGAAAGTCTTCGTTGTGCAGTTTTCTGTACGGGGCCAGAACCGACTATGCGGGCCGCATCCTGTTCGACGCTGCGGACTGCCGGACGCTTTCCGTGGCGCAGTGGGGCGAACTGCGCCGCCGGTCGCTGAGCATGCTCTTTCAGGACCTGCGTCTGTTCGGGGAGCTGACCGTGGCGGAGAATCTCGCGCTGAAGAACGAACTTACCCACTTTTGACACCGGACCGGATCGAGCGCCTGCTCGAAGCTGCGGGATCGCCGGCAAGCGGGATACTCCGGCCGGGAAGCTCTCGTTCGGCAGCAGCAGCGCGTCGCATTCATCCGCTGTTTGTGCCAGCCCTTCGATTTCATCCTGCTCGACGAGCCGGTGAGCCATCTCGACGCCGCCAACGGGGAGGTGCCTCTGCGTTGCTGCTGGAGGGCGCGCAGGCGCAGGGAGCGGGAGTGATCGTCACCTCGGTCGGCAGCCGGCTCCGGCTGCCGTACCATAAAATCTTTACGTTATGAGGTTGCTTTGGAAATTGCTGCGCTGTCATCTGAGCATGGCCCAGACCGTCGGATTCACCCTCGCCGGATTGGTCGGCATGGCGATCGTGCTGACGGCTTTGCAGGCATACCGCGACGTCCTGCCGGTTTTCGACCGCCCCGATTCGTTCATGCGGGGCGATTATCTGGTGCTGTCGAAGCAGGTCGGGGCGCTTCAGGCGATCGGACTGGGCAGCAGCGACTTTACGGCCGAAGAGCTGGCCGACCTGCGGGCGCAGCCGTTCGTACGCGAAGCCGGGGCCTTCACGCCTGCCGATTACCGGATAAAGGGAACGGTCGGCATGGGCGGTGTGGAACTTTCGACCTACCTGTTTTTCGAGTCGGTGCCCGACCGCTTCCTCGACGTCGGGGCCGAAAATTGGGATTACAAGGCCGGGGACAGGGACATCCCCATCATCATTCCGCGCAACTACCTGAACCTCTATAATTACGGATTCGCCCGGTCGCAGGGACTGCCGCAGATATCGGAAGGCATCTTCCGCCGGGTCTCACTCGGCATCGAGATTGCGGGTAACGGACATCGGGAGCAGTTCCGCGGGCGGATCGTCGGTTGTCCAACCGTTTGAATACGATTCTGGTGCCCGATGCGTTCATCCGCTGGTCGAACGGGCGCTTCGGGAGCGGAGCCGCGAAACAGCCGGCGCGGATTATCGTCGAGACCGACCGTCCGGTCGATGCGGCCGTGACGGATTACCTCGCCCGCAAGGGCTATGAAGCTGAAGGGGACCGCCGGGACGACGGCAGGGCGGCCCGCTTCCTGCGGATCGCCGCGGGCGGCGTGGCCGGCGTGGGACTGGTGTTCAGTGCGATGTCGTTCTATATCCTGATGCTGAGTATCTTCCTGCTGTTGCAGAAGAACAGCGGCAAAATGGAGAACCTGCTCCTGCTGGGATATGCCCCTCCCGTGTGGCGCGGCCCTATCAGCTGCTGACACTCGGATTGAATCTGAGCGTGCTGTGCGTGGCTCTGCTGGCGGTGTGGCTGGTGCGTCTCTGCTATTTGCCCTCGCTGGCCGCCCTGCAGGAGGGTTACCGGCCTGCGGGATTGGGGCTTACGGTTTTGTGCGGCGTTGCGCTTGCGCTTCTGCTTTCGTTGTTCAACGGGGCGGCGATCCGCCGGAAAATCAATAGCCTGAATCGGGTGAGGCGCTGAGGCGCGGCAGTCCGGGCGGTTTGTCCGGAAACGCATGGCCGCAGAGCCTGCCGAATTGTATATTCCGCGGCGCAATCCCGCTCCGGAGTGCGGGAATCCGCGAAAAATGACTATCTTTGTCTGTAGAACACGATATTAACCGAGCAATGAACAGAATAGTAGCACCTTCGATGCTGTCGGCCGATTTCGGCCACTTGGAGCGCGATACGCAGATGATCGACCGCAGTGCGGTGAATGGGTCCATATAGACGTGATGGACGGTGTTTTCGTGCCGAATATCTCTTTCGGATTTCCCGTGCTGAAAGCCATTCGCAAGGCGACGGCGAAGTGTCTCGACGTGCATCTGATGATCGTCGAGCCGGAACGTTACGTAGCGCGCTTCGCCGAGGCGGGCGCCGACGTGGTGACGTTCCATTACGAAGCCACCTACAACCCCAAGGGATGTATCGAAATGATCCGCAACGCGGGTGCAAAGGTGGGGGTGTCGATCAAGCCGGCCACTTCGGTCGAGGTGTTGCGCGACATTCTGCCGCAGATCGATCTGGTGCTGATCATGAGCGTCGAACCCGGTTTCGGCGGGCAGGCGTTCATTCCCGCGTCGCTCGAAAAGATCGCGCAGCTGCGCGCATTGGCCGACGAGCTGGGGACGGAGACGATCATCGAGGTGGACGGCGGCATTTCGTCGCACAACGCGCACGAGGTTTCGGAGCGGGCGCCGACGTGCTGGTGGCCGGCAACGCCGTGTTCGGGGCCGAGGACCCGCAGGCCGAGATCGTGAAGATGCTCAACGCCTGACGTGCCGTCCGGTCTCTTCGTCGAGTAGCAGCCGCAGATCGCTTAGCAGCGCTCCGTCGTCGAAGTATTCGCTTCCGTAGGTGAGGTTGAATGCGTAATCGAATCCGGCGGGATTGGCGCCCTGATTGTGCTGGATGATCGTTTCGGCCTTGTCGAGGGCCTTCACCCAGCGTGCCTCCGGCGTCTGGCAGGCTTCGCTCTTCCCATATTTCTCGTATCGTGGCTCCCGCTTCCGGCGGGAGCAGTCGTGTCAGCCGCTCCATGGCCGCCAGCTCCGAGGCGGCTTTGACTCCGGTGCGGTCTGCGCAATGGCCGGAACGTCGCCGTCGAAGGCTTCGCCCAGATCGTGAATCAGACACATCAGCACCACCCGTTGCATGTCCAGTTCGGGCCGCTCGCCGGTCAGCACGGCGGCCAGCAGCGCCAGCCGCCACGAGTGTTCGGCCGTGCTTTCGTGCCGTCCTTCCGAGGTGTAGGCGGTGCGCAGGACGTTTTTCAGCCGTTCGGCTTCGCGGATAAACTGCAGGTATCGGATCAATTTTTCCATGGCAGGACTTCGTTTCGGATTTCAAAGATAGCGAAAACCGGGAGACAGGGCCAATTCATTTTCGGGCTTCTCGGGGAGTATCCTATCTTAGGACTTGCAAAGATAGCGATATGTCGGATTAAATCATTAACTTTGCGGTGATTTTACAGACACCATGATTTCGTTAGACAACCTTACTGTAAGCTACGGGGCTGGACCCTCTTCGACAATATCTCATTTCTGATCAACCCGAAGGACCGCATCGGTCTGGTGGGCCGCAACGGTGCGGGAAAAACCACGCTGCTGCGCATCATCACGGGCGAACAGCAGCCCACGTCGGGCCATGTGACCCTGAACGGCGAATGTACGATCGGCTATCTGCCGCAGACGATGCGCGTGGCCGACACCACGACGCTGGCCGAAGAGACGGCCAAAGCCTTCGATGAGGTGCTGCGGCTGGAGGCGGAAATCGCTCTCTGACGCGCGAGATCGCCGAACGCACCGATTACGAAAGCGCCGGATACGAACAGCTTCTGCATCGTCTGAACGACGCGCAGGACCACTACCATATCCTCGGAGGCGACACCCGCGAAGCCGACATCGAAAGACGCTGCTGGGCCTCGGATTCAAGCGCACGGATTTCGGCCGCGCCACGAGCGAGTTTTCGGGCGGCTGGCGCATGCGTATCGAGCTGGCGAAACTGCTGCTGCGCCGTCCTTCGATCTTTCTGCTGGACGAGCCGACCAACCACCTCGACATCGAGTCGATCCAATGGCTGGAGGAGTACCTGAAAAACTACAACGGGGCGGTGCTGCTCATCTCGCACGACCGCGCTTTTCTGGACAACGTCACCAACCGCACGGTCGAGCTTTCGCTGGGCAAAGCGACCGATTACAAGGTTTCCTATTCGAAATATGTCGTGCTGCGCGCCGAACGCCGGGCACAGCAGATGGCTGCCTATGAAAACCAGCAGCGCATGATCGAAAAGACCGAGGAATTCATCGAGAAGTTCCGCTACAAACCCACCAAGTCGAACCAGGTGCAGTCGCGCATCAAGCAACTCGAACGCCTCGAACGGCTCGAGGTCGAGGAGGAAGACTTGGCGACGCTCAATATCAAGTTCCCGCCCGCACCCCGCTCGGGACAGATCGTGGCCGAGATCAACGAAGCCGGGATGTCGTTCGGGGCGAAGCATGTCTTCAGCGGCGCGAATTTCATCATCGGAAAGGGCGACAAGATCGCCCTCGTCGGCCGTAACGGCGAAGGCAAGACCACGCTGGCGCGTATGCTCGTCGGGCAGCTGACGCCGACCGAAGGTTCGGTGCGGCTCGGTGCCAACGTCAATATCGGCTACTATGCCCAGAACCAGGACGACCTGATGGACGGCGAATTCACCGTCTACGATACGCTCGACCGCGTGGCCGTGGGGGACATCCGTACCCGCCTGCGCGATATCCTCGGGGCGTTCCTGTTCCGCGGCGAGGATATCGACAAAAAGGTCAAGGTGCTTTCGGGCGGCGAGCGGGCACGTCTGGCCATGGCCCGCATGATGCTCGAACCGCGCAACCTGCTGGTACTGGACGAGCCGACCAACCACATGGACATGCGTTCGAAGGACATCCTCAAGAATGCCATCATGAAGTACGACGGCACGGTCGTCATCGTGTCGCACGACCGCGAATTCCTCGACGGCATGGTGCAGAAGGTCTATGAGTTCCGCGACGGCGGGGTGAAGGAGTACCTCGGGGGTATCTACTATTTCCTCGAAAAGCGGAAGCTGGAATCGCTCCAGGAGGTCGAACGCAGGGACACCCCGCAGAAACCCGCCGTGCAGGCAACTCCGAAACCCGAGGCCGCCGTTTCCGGCAAACTCACTTACGAGCAGCGCAAGGAGCAGGAGAAACAGCTGCGCAAGCTGCGCCGGACGGTCGAGGGGATCGAGGCGGAACTTGCCGCAATCGAAAAACAGATCGCCGCCTACGATGCGAAATTCGCTGCGGCGACCGCCTACGACGAAGCCGACTACAAGGCCTACAACGACCTGAAAGCCCGTTACGACCACCAGATGCACGAGTGGGAGAAGGCATCGTACGAACTGGAACTCGTCGAAGAACAGTGATTTCCGGGAAATCCGGCTGAACCTTGTGCCGCCCGCCCCGGGGCAAATGAAAAATAAGCTGCTATGGACAACATTATTTTCGGGATACGTCCCGTGGCCGAAGCCATCGAGGCTGGACGCCAGATCGAGAAACTCTACATCCGCAAAGGTGCCGAAGGGCAGCTGATGACGGAGCTGAAAGACCTCTGCTTCCGGCATAAGGTGCGTGTGCAGGAGGTGCCGGTCGAGAAACTCAACCGCCTGACGCGTGGCAACCATCAGGGTGTCGTGGCGCAGATCTCGGCCATCGAATATGTCGGGCTGGCCGATATTCTGGAGCGCGTGCCCGAGGACGAGACGCCGCTGGTGGTGATCTTTGACGGGGTGACCGACGTCCGCAATTTCGGCGCCATCGCCCGCTCGGCCGAGTGCGCCGGGGCGCACGGTCTGGTGACGCCGCTGAAGAATTCGGCCCCCGTGAATGCCGAGGCAATCCGCTCGTCGGCCGGGGCGCTGACGACGATCCCGGTCTGCCGCGTGGGGTCGATCCGCAATACGATCAAGCAGCTCCAGACCGAAGGGTTTCAGATCGTCGCCGCGACCGAGAAGAGCCGCAAACTGCTCTACGATGCCGATTTCCGCAAGCCTACGGCCCTGGTGATGGGCGCCGAGGATACGGGCATCTCGAAGGAGGTGCTGAAACTCTGCGACGAGCAGCTGGCGATTCCGCTGATCGGACATATCGAGTCGCTGAACGTCTCGGCGGCGGCCGCCGTGATGCTGTTCGAAGCGGTGCGCCAGCGAATCGCCGAATAATTCATCGAACCGTATAATTGACCGAAGACCATGAAAGCGAAACTGGAACGTTACCTGCGCTGGCTCCGCGAGGGTTTCTGCAGATGCTGCGCCTGCATCCCGTCGAGAGTGCGCTTACTGTATACGCCTGCGCCGGATGCCTGCTCACCTAGAGTTGGATTGGGACCACTCCCTTCCGAAACTGGCCCTCGCGGCGTTGTTTTCGCCGTCGCGCTGGTCGTCAATAACCTTGCGGGCCGCGGCCCGTGGCGGCGCTCTACTGGGTAAGCTGGACGCCGATCGTCCCGCTGTCGCTCTGGGGAGGACTCGAAGCGTGGATAGTCTCGGAGCCGGCTTTCCTGACCTTCGGCATACTGGTCCCGCTGGCGCTGCTGATGTGCCGCCGCGCCGTGCACAACGAACGTTTCGTCTGCGACGCGCTTTTGTGGCTGCGGTCGGGCGTGCTGGCGGTGTTCTTCGCCAATGTCGCCCTCGGACTGTTCGGGGCGATTCTCTTCTCCACGACCTATATCTTCGGGCTGGAGGGGGCGTGGATCGACCATGTGTGGACCTATGCGCTGATCGTTTTCGAGACCTTCGCCGTGCCGGTACTCTTCCTGATGATGGCGGACCGCTGGCGGGAAGCCGGGTATGAGAGCAACCGCATTCTCGAAATCCTGCTCAACTACATCGTCGCTCCGGCGCTGCTGATCTATACGGCCATTCTCTACCTCTACATGGCCAAAATCCTCGTTACGTGGTCGCTGCCCGAAGGGCGTCGCCTATCTCGTGTTCGGATTCACGCTTTTCGCGCTGGCCGTGAAGGCGCTGCAGTTCCTGATGCGGAAGCGGCTTTACGACTGGTTTTTCGACCGGTTCAGCCTGATCTCGCTGCCGACGCAGCTTCTGTTCTGGGTCGGTGCGATTCGCCGTACGAGCGAATACGGGCTTACCTCGCCGCGTATCTACCTGCTTGTCTGCGGCGGTCTGATGACCCTTTGCGTGGTGCTGTTCCTCTCCCGGCGCGCGGGACGCTATATGTATGTCTGCCTGACGGCTTTCGCGGTCTTCGCGGCGTTCGCTTACGTGCCGTCGCTCGAACCCGAACGGCTGGCCGTGCGCTCGCAGGTCGGCCGCGCCGTCCGCATCGCCGAATCCCTCGGACGGCTCGGCAACGACGGGCGTTTGATCCTGACCCCCGTGCCGCCGGCCGACAGCGTATATCGGGAGGCGTATCACGGACTTTATGAATCGCTGAAGTTCGTCGAGAGGCGCGATACTGCGGTCTTTGCCCGGTTCGGGACCGAACTTGACGAGTTTGCCGCAATATTCCCGGAGCGGATGCGCAGCTACGTGAGGTGGGGTTGCGATTACTGCAATTCATATTGCGTCAATAATATCATCGAACTGGAAGCGCCCGTCAATGCCCGGTTCGAGGTAAATGCCGAATATCCGCATTACTATATGAATCTCCGGGGCTGGAGTGACAGCAGCTATCATTTCGGTGGTGATACGCTCCGGCTGTTTCTGGGCGAGGAGCGTGCCGTGCACCGGATTCCCTGCCGGGAACTGCTCGAACGCCAGCTGAAAGAGAGCGGATTCGAACCCTCCGAAGGGTGTGAGCCGACGTCCGATCAACTGTTGCGGCTGCTGGACTACCGCGACGACCGTTGCCGGATTCTGTTCGAGAATATCAAGTTGGAACGTACGGATTCGGCCGTTGTAATACAGGGACTGTCGATCAATGCCGTGCTGATGCGATGATTTCGACCGTGACGCATCCCCGGCTGGGCGAGGTGACTCTTTCCCGGACGCGGCGCGCACGCCGTATCTCGATCAGCGTGCGCGGTACGGGGGCCGTGCGGGTCTCTTTTCCGTACGGCGTTTCGGTCCGCAGGGCCATGGAGTTCCTCGACCTGAAGGCCGACTGGGTCGAGCAGGCCCGCGTGCGTATGGCGGCCGGATGCCTGTGGAACCCCGCTTCCGCCCGCCGAGGCCAAAGCCCGCATCGAAGAGCTGCGCCGCGCCGCCAAAGCCGATCTCCCGGCGCGTATCGAGCGGCTGTCGCAGCTGACGGGGCTGAAATACGCCAAACTCACGATTCGGGCTTCGCGTACCAAGTGGGGAGTTGTTCGGGGCGTAATACCATTTCGCTGAGCCTTTTCTGATGACCCTGCCCGAACACCTGCGCGATTACGTGATCGTCCACGAACTCTGCCATACCGTCCACCACAACCATTCGCCGCGTTTCCATGCGCTCGTGGACCGCATGGTCGGGGCAATGAAAAAGCCCTTAACCGTGAGTTAAGGGCTTTCGCATCCGTTGAGCCTCGGCAGTCCTATTTCTGGCCGAGTATCTCCTTTTCACCCTTGTAGGTGAACGCCATGAATACGATCGAGAGAAGCAGGCCGCGATGAGCAGGATAAACGTCCAGTCCCAGCCTGCGGCTTCGGCCACGGAGCCGATCACGATATTGGCGAGGATGGCCGTGCCGAAGAAGTATCCGAAGAATCCGGTCAGTCCGGCGGCTGTCCCGGCGGCCTTCTTGGGTGCGAGGTCGAGGGCCTGTACGCCGATCAGCATCACGGGGCCGTAGATCAGGAATCCGATGGCGATCAGCGATATGTTATCCAGCAGTACGTTGTCCATGTTTTTCCAGTAGATCACGATGAAGACCGCGACGAGTGCCATGTAGATCATGGTCGTGATGGCCCGGCGTCCTTTGAAGACCTTGTCCGACAACCATCCGCAGATGATCGTGCCGGGGATGGCTGCCCATTCGTATGCCGAGTAGGCCCAGCCCACATCCTTGATGTCATAACCCTTGATGTCCTTCAGGTAGGTCGGCGCCCAGTCCAGTACGCCGTAACGCACCAGGTACACGAACGCATTGGCGAAGGCGATATACCAGAGTATCTTGTTGTTGAGTACGTATTTGAAGAAGATTTCCTTCGTCGTAAGCTCCTGCTCCGACTTCTCGCTGTAATTTTTCGGGTAGTCGTTGCGCCATTTCTCCACCGAGGGAAGGCTGCACGACTGCGGCGTGTCGCGGATGAGCACGTAGGCGAGGATGGCGATGAAGATCGCGACGACCGCCGGGAAAGATAGGTTCCTATCAGGAAATAGAGTTCTGTGTGGCTGCCGCAGAACCATGAGCCGAACCAGATGGCGCCGTAGACGGCCATCGGGCCGACCAAAGCCCCGCCCACGTTGTGGGCGCAGTTCCAGATCGACATCTTCGTGCCGCGCTCCTTGATCGAGAACCAGTGGGTCATGACGCGGCCGCACGGAGGCCAGCCCATTCCGTTGAACCAGCCCACGAGGAAGTTCAGGACCGCCATGATGAAAATGGCCAGCCGCTTGTGCTCCGGGCCGAGCAGCGTAACCGGAACGATCATGAACATCATCGACAGGGCGGCCAGCACCAGTCCCAGCGGCAGGAATACGCGCGCGTTGCTGCGGTCGGAGACACTTCCCATCAGGAATTTGGACAGGGCGTAGGACACGGCGTTCATTGCCAGCACGATGCTCAGTTCGCTCTGGTCAAAGCCGAGCAGGGCGAGCTCCGGGATCGCCATCGAGAAATTTTTCCGGACGATGTAGAATCCGGCGTACCCGATGAAGATGCCGAGAAACACCTGCAGACGCATGCGTTTGTATTTCGCATCGACCTTGTCGGCCTCCATTTCCGGTTTATAGGCAGGGGTTGAAGAATTTTCCACATAATTGACGTGGGGCTCGACGCAGGAACCCGATTGAGTTGAAGTTGGTATTGGTTCATTCATGGCGACGTGCGTCCCTGCGTCGGACCCGCGTCGGGGCGTTCGGCTACGCCCGGTCATTTTCCAATCCTCCCGAATCCCTCCTCGCGGAGAGGAGAAATTCGGGATTCTTCGATTTGTTCCCTATAAAAGTTGTTTCGTTCGGTCTAAGCCTCGGCTTCTCCTGCAAAGATATAAGTTTTCGCCAATTCCGTGAAATCTTTTACCTGAGTGTCGATCCAGGCCTGGTCGCGTCCCAGCTCCCTGGCCATCATCGCGGCTACCTTCGGCGCCGCCGCGATGGCTTCGCGGGCATCGACGAAGAGCAGGCGCACACGGCGCGAAAGCACGTCCTCGACCGTCATGGCCATCTCCTCGCGTACGGCCCACAGCACCTCGGCATAGGTATAGCCGTATTTGGGCGAGAGTTTCTCGCCCAGTTCGGGCTGCTGCTTGATAAGGTCGAGGATCTTGGGCTCGTCGCTGCCGTAGACGTACATGTGATCCGCCAGGTTGGGGTTCTTGCGGTAACCGTGGATGCGCAGTTTCTTGGTCACGCACTTGCGGACGGGCAACTTGGCGACCTCGATCGCCTTGTCCACCGTATCTTCGGCCATCAGACGGTAGGACGTCCATTTGCCGCCCGTGATCGTCACCAGCCCGTTGTCCGAAACGATGATCTTGTGGCTGCGCGAAATTTCCTTGGTGTTTTTGCCCTCCTTCTTGGGCGCCGCCAGCGGACGTTGCCCTGCGAAGACCGAAAGGATGTCCTTGTAGGTCGGCGCGGGGTTCATGTAGAGTCCTGCCGTGCCGAGGATGAAGTCGATCTCTTCTTTGAGCGGGCGCGGGTCTTCCTCGGCCTTGGGCCGTACGATGTCCGTGGTGCCGACCACGACCTTGTCGTGCCAGGGCACGGCGAACAGCACGCGGCCGTCCGAGGTCTTGGGTACCATGATGGCGTAGTCGCTCTGCAGGAATTTCATGTCGAGCACCAGGTGCACGCCCTGGCTCGGAGTGACCATCTTGCGGTGCGTAGGGCTGTCCATGTGCATGATGTCGTCCACGAAGCACCCTGCGGCGTTCACCACGCTGCGGGCCTTGATTGTGTGTTCTTCGCCCGTGAGGTTGTCCACGAATTTCACGCCGGCG
Source organism: Alistipes sp. (assembly GCA_047233565.1). Taxonomy (GTDB): domain Bacteria; phylum Bacteroidota; class Bacteroidia; order Bacteroidales; family Rikenellaceae; genus Alistipes. The sequence continues at coordinate 5,730 of JBKSUH010000005.1, read as the reverse complement.
GCGCGGCCCGCCGCGTCATGCACGATGCCCGTGACGGTAGCCTGATTGACGACCGTGCCGCCGTTTTCGACGCAGGTCTGCGCAAGGTTCACGGCCATACGCGAGTCGTCGAACTGTCCGTCGTGGTACACCACGCCGCCTTTCAGTCCCTTCTCGACCGAAGTCGGGATGTATTTCATTACCTTTTTCGCCGAAATGTATTTCGAACGTCCGTAGCCGAAACCGAACGAAAGCATGTCGTAGAAGGTCAGACCGCAGAAATAAAGAAAATTATCCCAATACCTGTAGTTCGAGATCACGAAGGCTTGGTCTTTCACCAGATGGGGGCGTTCGCCTTCATGCGGCCGCGTTCGCGCAGCGCTTCGAGCACCAGCATGACGTCGCCCTTCTGCAGGTAGCGGACGCCGCCGTGTACAAGCTTGGTACTGCGGCTCGAAGTGCATTTCGCAAAGTCGGTTTTTCGAGCAGCGCCACGCTCATGCCGCGCGTCGCGGCATCGACGGCGACGCCGAGACCCGTTGCGCCTCCGCCGACCACGACGATATCCCAAACTTTGTCTTTTTCGGATAGTTTTTGATTTGTGCAAGTCTTTCCATAGTTAGTGAATTTCGTTTCGCAACAAAATTACATATGATTTTTGTATTTCAAAATAAAATATGTTTTATTTCATAATATTTCGTTTCGGAGCACAATATATTGCCGAAAAAAATATTTCTCCGGAAGGTTTCGATCTAATTTCGGATTATTTTCGTATCTTGCATTATAAAACCAAATTTTTAATCGACCTATGAATAAATCCGGCGAAGAGACTATTTTGAGCCTTCCGGAGCGTCATAACCGGATCCTGGCACTGTTGCAGCAGAACGGCTCCATATCCGTCGTGCAGCTGGCCGAGTTGTTCAAGGTTTCGGAGGTCACGATCCGCAAAGACCTCTCTTTCCTCGAACAACAGAAAAAATTGTACCGAACTCACGGCAGTGCGATTCTGATCAGTCCCTATATCAGCGACCGCCATGTCAATGAGAAGAAAAAAGAACGTCGCGGAGAAACGGGCCATCGGCGCCAAGGCCGCCAGCCTGATCGCGCAGGACGATTCGATCATCATCGCGTCGGGAACCACCATGGCGTTTCTGGCGCGTGAAATAAAGCCCGTAGGCCACCTGACCGTCATTACGGCGGCGGTGCCCGTCACTTCGATCCTTTCGCAGGACACCAATGTCGACGTGATCCAGTTAGGGGGCATTACCCGCAGCAGTTCGGTGTCGGTCGTGGGGCCCTTTGCCGAACAAATGCTCGGCAACTTCAATTGCAGCAAGCTGTTCGTCGGTGTCGACGGCATCGACCTCGAATTCGGGCTTACGACGACCAACATGCTCGAAGCGGCGCTGAACCGTGTGATGATGAACGCCGCGCAGAAGGTTATCGTACTGGCCGACAGTTCGAAATTCGGACGCCGCGGCTTCAGCAAGATCTGCGACCTGGAGGCTGTCGACCGCATCATTACCGACAATGGCATCCAGCCCCTTTACCTCGACCGGCTGCGCGAGCGCGGCATCGAGGTGATCGTCGTCGATGCGTGACGAGCCTTTCGGCAACTTTTCCATGATCGTATGATTCGTTAAAACAAAAACAACCGTGATTTTCACGGTTGTTTTTTGTTGTGTTTGAAGAACGCTTGATGGAGTTTCAGGAGATAAGGTGCATATATTCGGCGATTCGGCATGCTTCGATCGAAGTGTCGGCCTTCAGTTTGCTCAGGATGTTCTGGCGGTGGCGGTTGACGGTATGGATGCTGATGGAGAGCAGTATGGCTATCTCTTTGCTCATTTTGCCGGCACTGATTAATTGCAGGACCTCCTTCTCCCGGTCCGACAGCAGGTTGTCGGACCGGCGTGTTTCGGGTGATATTATTTCGCCCGTGGCAGAATTGACGAACGTGTAATCCGGCTGAACCGTGCAGACCGAGTCGTAGAGACAGAGCGCCATGCGCAGGCTGCCGTTCGGGGTGCTGCCGATGTAGAACATGCGGTGGCGGATCGGGACGTAGATGTCTGTTGCATCACGCATGCGAATTTGCCCGGAGACATAGTAGTTGACTCGCTCCGCAATCGGGATTTCTTGCAGGAATCCGAAAAAGCGGAGTTCCTGCGTGTGTTTTCCAGCAGGTCGTCGGGATGTATTCGGTCGAAGATTTTTCTTCCCAGATCGAAGCAATCGTTTCTTCGGTAGTGTGTTCGGCTAGCCCCAGCCGGACCGCGGTTCTGCCGTTGTAAATACGGCTCGTATTCGATTGCAGGTCACTCAACACGGCCAATGCGTTTTCCGTCCGCACGTATGCAAGTGCCGTCTGCCTGCACTCCTCCCATAGGAGGGCTTCGAGTGTTCGTCGTCGAAATTCTGACGTAGCAGTTTTTCGTTCAGTGTGCTTACGATATTCATAGTTTGGGAATGGTTACTAATCAGTATTGCTCCGGTCGTTGGGATGCCGTACCTTTGCAAAGGTAATTTAATCATCAAAAAATCCGAACATATGAGGAAAATACTTTTGGCTTGCTTGGCTTTGGCGGTTGCAGAAGTCACATGCGCCCAGAGTCTTGAAAAGATTCAATGGTTCAACGAGCCGGAACGGTGGACGGCCGAGGACGGAATTCTTACGATGCAGGTTCCGCCGCATTGCGACTACTGGCGGGTTTCACATTACGGTTTCACGGTTGACGACGCTCCGTTCTGTTATGCGACCTACGGCGGGAGTTCGAAGCGAAAGTGAAAGTGACGGGTGATTACAAAACCCGTTTCGATCAAGCGGACTGATGCTGCGCATCGATGCCGGGAATTATATTAAGGCGGGCGTCGAATTCGTTGACGGAAAATTCAACCTCAGTACTGTCGTGACTCATGGAACCAGCGATTGGAGCATCATTCCGCAGGATGGAGCGGTTCCGTTTGTGTGGATCAAGGCCGTACGGCGGCTCGATGCCGTGGAGATATTCTATTCGTTCGACGATAAGGAGTATGTGATGATGCGAAATGCATGGCTGCAGGACAACACCCCGGTTATGGTGGGGCTTATGGCTGCCAGTCCCGATGGAGAGGGATTCGAAGCGAAGTTCGAAAACTTTTCTGTAAAACATCTGCCCGATATGCGGCGAATGGAATGGTTGAAGCGGAATGCCGAATAAGGCGGACGGGCTGGAAGTTGGCTCGTAAACAGGAGCGGTCCGGTTTTCCCGGACCGCTCCTGTATATATAAGGCCACAATTGTTATTTCAGCAAGGCCTGCAGCCGCTCGGGGTAATCCGTCGTGATGTAGTCCACGCCCAGGTCGATGAAATAGCGCATGTCCTCTTCCTCGTCGACCGTCCATACGTTCACCTCCAGTCCCAGCTTTTTTGCCTGTTCCACCCATTCGGGGTGCTTGCGCAGCACGCGCATCGAGTAGTCGATGCCGGTGAGGCCGAGCCCCTTGATGCTGCGCGGGGAGAGGTCTCCGTTCAGGTAGAAGATACGCCCGTCGGGCAGCAGTTTCCTGAACGCCAGGCAGGCATTGATCGAGAAGGCGATGATGTCGGTGCGGTCGAGCCGGTGGGACTTGCGCAATGCCGTGACGATCTTCTCGGCCGCGAGGTCTTCGCGCCGAAGGTCGGAGAGCGATTTCATTTCCAGAACCAGCCGGGTGTCGGGTTTGGCAGCCACCAGGCGCAGATAGGCGTCCAGCGTCGGGATGTTCTCTCCGTTGGGAAGCACGATCGAGGTGATCTCCTTCAGCGTACCTTTCTCCATGTCGATTTCGGTACCCTTGTATATACGGTCGTGGTTTACGATCAGCTTGTCGTCGGCCGTGAGCCATACGTCGATTTCCGAGCCGAAAACGCCGACCGAATCGGCCTTCGTGAACGAAGCCAGTGAGTTCTGGGCCGAATTGGGAGCGGTCCAGTAGCCGCGGTGCGAAATTACTTTGGGTTGTGCGGCGACCGCGGCGCTTCCGGTGAGGAGCATGGCGGCTGCAAGGATGAGTTTTTCGTCATATCGTTTGAAATGTTGGTTGAGTGCTTATAAAACGAAACTTTCACAAAGTTAGAAAACATTTCCGGAATAACAAGCTGAAAGCCCTGCAAAGCGTAATTTTTCGCAATGATCGGCCGCTTTGGTCTCTTTCGGTGCATTTTGAAACGAAACTGAATATGACGAATAGATGGATTTTTCGGCCGGAAAATGCTGGGAATTCAGGATTTTTTCTATCTTCGTATGATGCAGAGACGATTTATTAACTTAAAAACTTCAATAACCAATGAACGAAAAAGTCAGTAAGAAGTTCGGAGAGCTTTACGGCTCCGGAGCTATTCTCTTCGCTTCGCCGGGTCGTATCAACCTGATCGGCGAACACACGGATTACAACGGGGGCTTCGTTTTCCCCGGCGCCGTCGATAAGGGTATCGTCGCGGCCATCAAGCTCAACGGCACGGACAAGGTGCGCGCCTATGCGCTGGACCTCGGCGAAAGTGCGGAGTTCGGACTGAACGAGGCGGACAAACCCGCCCAGAGCTGGGCCTGCTATATCTTCGGCGTCTGCCGCGAGATTCAGAAGCGCGGCGGCAAGATCGGCGGCTTCGACACGGTATTCGCAGGAGACGTTCCGCTGGGTGCCGGCATGTCTTCGTCGGCGGCGCTCGAATCGACTTACGCTTTTGCGCTGAACGATCTCTACAGCTGCGGAATCGACAAATTCGAGCTGGCGAAGATCGGTCAGTCCACCGAACACAATTACTGCGGCGTGAACTGCGGCATCATGGATCAGTTCGCTTCGGTTTTCGGCAAGAAGGGCAACCTGATCCGCCTGGACTGCCGTTCGCTGGAGTATGCCTATTTCCCGTTCGACCCCAAGGGTTACAAACTCGTCCTGCTCGATTCGCGCGTGAAGCACGAGCTGGTGGGTTCGCCCTACAACGACCGCCGGGCTTCGTGCGAGCGGGTGGCGAAGATGCTCGGGCAGGAGTTCCTGCGCGGCGCCACGATGGAGCAGCTCGATGCCATCAAGGATAAGATTTCGGAGGAGGATTACAAGCGTGCCCGCTACGTGATCGGCGAAGAGAAACGCGTGCTCGATGTCTGTGATGCGCTCGAAAAGGGCGACTACGAGACGGTCGGCAAGCGGATGTATGAAACCCATTGGGGCATGTCGAAGGATTACGAAGTGTCGTGCGAGGAACTGGATTTCCTGGCCGAGGTTGCCGAGGAGTGCGGTGTGACGGGTTCGCGCATCATGGGCGGCGGCTTCGGCGGCTGTACGATCAACCTGGTGAAGGACGAACTTTACGACAACTTCATCGCCACGGCGAAAAAGAGGTTCAACGAGAAGTACGGCCATGAACCCAAGGTGTACGAGGTCGTGATTTCTGACGGTTCGCGCCGTCTGGAATAATCGTTATGGAAAAGTTTCGCAGGTTTCTGCATCCCGTGTGGACAGGATTCGTACTTCTTATTGCGGCGTATGTCCTGCGGGGAGTTTTCCTGTGCGCGCGCGATACCTTTTTGTACAATCGGCTGGATCTTTGCGATCCGGCCGATTTTAAAATTTACCACCGTAATACCGAACCGAAGCGTTGGCGTTCCCAGGTGCATACCTATCGGCTGTACGGGACGTTGTATCCTGAAATCCGCAATGCGGATATGCGTGTCGGATACGATGCGTATTCCCGTTATGCCATCGGGGATACGATCCGGGTGTACGCT
>JBKSUH010000004.1:0-36359 GCA_047233565.1 Alistipes sp. | reverse complement strand
ACAGGGTATACTCGCCCGAAGGCACTTTCAGCACGAAGCGGCCCGTGTCGTCGGTGGCCATGCCCGCCACCTGGTCGCTGCCTTTCAGCAGCACGACCGTAGCGTACTCCACGGCCTGTCCCTGTTCGTCCACCACGCGGCCCTCGGCCGGATAGATGCGGGCTGCGAATGCGTTTGCGGCGGCCAGCGCCAGTATTACGATGAGGAAGATAAGTTTTTTCATACTATTCTGTCGTTGTTTGTAATCTGCACTGCATTTTAGTTGACGAGGCAAAGATATGTAAAAATATTTGTACTTTGCAATACATAGTACTAAATTTTACGAAAAAAATTATCCTTTCCCGGGGAGGGGCGGCCGTTCATGCATGAAAAAACGCGGACTCCCCTCTGTCGGTAGATGGGTACGACCAAGCACCCGAAGCCAAACAGGTAGAGCCCGCGCGTGACGCGGGAATACTACTGTTTTCTTGGCTTCGTTAAAATTGGTCGTTTTATCTACCCAAAAACAATAGCTTTCGCTAATATGTATGGCACAAAGTTATAAAAAAGGCAGGAAATTCAAAACGGAATCTCCCGCTTTGCTGCCTATTACCTGCGGCGACCGGCCGGCTGCCGCGTCCCGCACCCCCGTCAGCATTCCGCCTTTGTATAGTTGTCGGCGTACGCTTTCTGCGTCGCGGAAAGCGGGGGAGGGCTGTCCCCGATAAAATAGGTGTCGTCGAAATTTTGTTGAAAAATCGTGCGCCGCGAGGCTGGAATCCCGCGAATAATTCCTAAATTTGCAGATTGAATTATTATGGCTCATTGTCCCCCGATGTGATTCCGAACGCTCCGCCATGCCGTTTCCGACGCGATCCGGCAGCAGGGCAGGCACGGCGGGGCGGGAATGCCCGGCAAAAAATGCTGAAACTATGATAAGCGCGGTTTATTATATCTTCCTGGTGCTGCTGTGCACCTTCTTCATGATCCTGTCGGCCCTGGCGCTGGTCGTGTGCTATCCCTTCGACAAGGGCCGCCGCGTGGTGCACGAGCTGTCACGCATCCTGGTGCGCACCTTCTTCGCCATTCCGCCCCGCTGGCGGCAGCGTGTGGAGGGGCTCGAACATGTCGACCGGAAGAAAAGCTACGTCATCGTGCTGAACCACAATACGGTGATCGACATCCCGACGCTCTATTACATCCCGCTCAATTTCCGCTGGGTCTCCAAGCGCGAGGTCTTCAAGACGCCTTTCTTCGGGCAGTATCTCATCCTCCACGGCGACATCTGCATCAACCGCGGCCGCGCCTCCGAGGCGCTGGAGCAGATGGTGCGCGACGGCAAGCTGTGGATCTCGCGCGGCGCTTCGGTCGCCGTCTTCCCCGAGGGTACGCGTTCGAAAGACGGCGAGATACACCGCTTCAAGGCGGGCGCCTTCACGCTGGCCCGGGAGGCGGGCGTGGAGATACTCCCCGTGGTGCTGGACGGCACCAAGACGCTTATCCGCAAGAACGCGATGTTCAACTGGGGCAACCGCATCACCATCCGCGTGCTGCCCCCCGTACCGGCCGCGAAGGTCGTCTCGACCGAGACGCACGTGCTGATGGAGGAGGTGCACGACGCCATGAGCGCGGCCCTTGCCCAGATCCGAAACCGAAAATAGACTATGGCAGATTTACTCAATACCAATCCTAACGACAGCTACGGCGACGACGCCATCGTTACGCTTTCGCCGCGGGAGCATATCCGTCTGCGCCCCGGCATGTATATCGGCAAGCTGGGCGACGGCACGCAGGCCGACGACGGCATTTACGTCCTCATCAAGGAGGTCGTGGACAATTCGGTCGACGAATTCATCATGGGGGCCGGCCGCCAGATCGACATTTCGATCGAGGACAAGGTGGTGTCGGTGCGCGACTACGGCCGCGGCATCCCCCTCAAATCGCTCGCGGCGGCCGTCAGCGAGATGAACACCGGCGGTAAGTACGGCGGCTCGGCCTTCAAGAAGACCGTCGGCCTGAACGGCGTCGGCGTCAAGGCCGTCAACATGCTTTCGAGCGAATTCACGGCCCGTTCGGTCCGCGACGGCGAAGCCCGCACGGTGACCTTCGCGCAGGGACTCGAACAGAGCGATACGTGGGAGAGCGGCGTGAGGGAGAAGAACGGCACTTTCATCTCGTTCCGCGTTGACGAGGAGGTTTTCGGGCAGTACGCCTACAACCTCGAATACGTCGAGCAGATGATCCGCAACTACACCTACCTGAATCTGGGTCTGACGTTCAATTTCAACGGCAGCAGCTACGTCTCGAAAAACGGCCTGCTGGATCTGCTCAACGAAAACATGACCGAGGAGCCGCTCTATGCGCCGATCCACCTTTCGGGCGACGACATCGAGGTAGCCATCGCCCACGGCACGGGCTACGGCGAGAGCTATTTCTCGTTCGTCAACGGCCAGTACACCTCGCAGGGCGGTACGCACCAGGCGGCTTTCCGCGAGGCCATCGCCAAGACCGTCAAGGAGTTCTACCACAAGGACTACGACCCGTCGGACATCCGCACGTCGATCATCGCCGCCATTTCGGTCAAGGTCACCGACCCGGTCTTCGAATCGCAGACCAAGATCAAGCTCGGTTCGAAGGAGATCGAGCCGGGCGTGTCGATGCGCAATTTCGTCATCGATTTCCTGGGCAAGCACCTCGACGATTACCTGCACAAGCATTCCGAGACGGCGCAGGTGCTCCAGCGGAAGATCGTCGAGAACGAAAAGGAGCGCAAAGCCATCTCAGGCATCCAGAAGAAGGCGCGCGAGACGGCCAAGAAGGTTTCGCTCAACAACAAGAAACTGCGCGACTGCAAGATACACCGCACCGACAAGCACGAGCTGGCCGAACAGTCGATGATCTTCATCACCGAGGGCAACTCGGCCTCGGGTTCGATCACCAAGAGCCGCGACGTGCGCACGCAGGCCGTCTTTTCGCTGCGCGGCAAGCCGCTCAACTGCTACGGGCTGACCAAAAAGGTGGTCTACGAGAACGAGGAGTTCAACCTGCTTCAGGCTGCGCTCAATATCGAGGAGGATATGGACAACCTGCGCTACAACAAGGTGATTATCGCCACCGATGCCGATGTCGACGGCATGCACATCCGCCTTTTGATGATGACCTTCTTCCTGCAGTTCTTCCCCGACGTGATCCGCCAGGGGCACCTGTTCGTGCTGCAAACCCCCCTGTTCCGCGTGCGTAACAAGAAGGAGACGTTTTACTGCTACTCCGAGGAGGAGCGGCAAAAAGCCGTCGGACGCTGCGGCGCCAATGCCGAGATCACGCGCTTCAAGGGCCTCGGCGAGATTTCGCCCGACGAGTTCCGCGAATTCATCGGCGAGAATATCCGCCTGGACAAGGTCCGCATCACCAAGGACGACCCGATCCACGACCTGCTGGAGTTCTACATGGGCAAGAACACCTACGAACGGCAGGGCTTCATCATCGACAACCTGCGCATCGAGGAGGACATCGTCGAGCAGGATCTCGCAATCAACTAAGCAATATGGCAGAAGAAAAAGATACCATCGGGCGGGACGAGCCGCTCAACGAAGAGGCCCCGACCCCTCAGACCGCCGGCGATGCGGCCGACGCGGCCCCTGCCGCCGACGCCCCGGCCAGGGCGGGCAAGTTCGACCGCCTGACGCAGGACGAAGGGGGCGTGCGCAAACTGACGGTCATGTATAAGAACTGGTTCCTGGACTACGCTTCGTACGTGATCCTCGAACGCGCCGTACCCCATGTCGAGGACGGCCTCAAACCCGTGCAACGGCGTATCCTGCACGCCATGAAGGTCGTCGACGACGGACGCTACAACAAGGTGGCCAACATCGTGGGACAGACCATGCAGTACCACCCGCACGGCGATGCGTCGATCAAGGACGCACTGGTGCAGCTGGGGCAGAAAGACCTGCTGATCGACTGCCAGGGTAACTGGGGCAATATCCTCACGGGCGACGAGGCCGCCGCGGGGCGTTATATCGAAGCCCGCCTTTCGAAATTCGCCAACGAAGTGGTCTTCAACAAGAAGACCACCGAGTGGATGCTTACCTACGACGGCCGCAAGGAGGAGCCGGTCACGCTGCCGATCAAGTTCCCGCTGCTGCTGGCGCAGGGCTCGGACGGCATCGCCGTAGGTCTGGCGTCGAAAATCCTGCCCCACAACTTCGTGGAGCTTATCAACGCCTGCATCGCCCATCTTCAGGGCCGCGAATTCCAGCTTTACCCCGACTTTCCGACGGGCGGCATGGCCGACGTGAGCCGTTACAACGACGGTCTTCGCGGCGGTGCTGTGAAGGTCCGCGCCAAGATTTCGAAGATCGACAAACGTACGCTGGCCATCACCGAAATTCCCTATACCACGACCACCGAGTCGATCAAGGATTCGATCATCAAGGCCAACGACAAGGGCAAGATCAAGATCAAGAAGGTCGATGACAATACGGCCGACCGGGTCGAGATCGTCATTCAGGTCTCGCCCGACGAGTCGAGCGACAAGACCATCGACGCGCTCTACGCCTTCACGGACTGCGAAGTCTCGATCGCCCCGAACGCCTGCCTGATCTGGGAGGACAAGCCCCATTTTCTGGGCGTGAGCGAAATCCTGCGCCGCTCGGCCGAGCATACCAAATGGCTGCTGGGCCGCGAGCTGGAGATCCGGCTCGGCGAACTGAACGAAGCCTGGCATGCCGCGTCGCTCGAACGCATTTTCATCGAGAACAAGCTCTACCAGCTCATCGAGGGCTGCAAGAGCCGCGAAGAGGCCTACGCCGCCGTGGACAAGGGGCTCGAACCGTTCAAGAAACGGCTGCGCCGCGAGGTCACGCTCTCCGACGTGCAGCGCCTGACGGAACTGAAGTTCATCCGCATCTCGCGTTACGACAGCGACAAGGCCGACAACGAGATCCGTCAGATCGAAGAGGACATCAAGGCCACGCAGTACGACCTTGACCATCTCACCGAGTACGCCGTGGCCTACTACGAGCGTATCCGCGACAAGTCTGGCAAGGGCCGGGAGCGCAGGACCGAACTGCGCGAATTCGACAATATCGAAGCCACGAAGGTCGCCGTGACCAACGCCAAGCTCTACGTCGACCGCGCCGAGGGCTTCTTCGGCATCGGTAAGTCGATGAAGGACGCCGAATTCGTATGCGACTGCTCGGACATCGACGACGTGATCGTCTTCACGAAGGACGGCCGCTACGTCATCACCAAGGTGAGCGACAAGGCCTTCTTCGAGAAGGGCATCTACTACATCGGGGTCTTCAAGCGCAACGACGAGCGCACGATCTACAACGTGCTGTACCGCGACGGCAAGAACGGCCCGATCATGATGAAGCGCTGCGCCATCAAGGCCATCACGCGCGACAAGGAGTACGACATCACCAAGGGTACGCCCAAGAGCGAGATACTCTATATGTCTGTCAATCCGAATGGTGAGGCCGAGGTGCTGAAGGTTTACTTCAAGCCCCGTCCGCGTCTCAAGAAGGTGATCGTCGACCTCGATTTCTCGACCCTCGCCATCAAGGGCCGCCAGAGTCAGGGCAATCTCTTCTCGCGCTACGGCATCCACAAGATCGTCCTCAAGGAGCGCGGCACTTCGACGCTCGGCGGCCAGAACGTCTGGTTCGACGAGGATGTCCGCCGCCTGAACGCCGACGGCCGCGGCGCTGCTGGGCGAGTTCAAGGGCGACGACAAGATCATCGTCTGGACCTCCAAGAACCAGTACTACATCACGGGTTACGACCTCGGCCAGCACTTCCCCGACGAAACCGTGCGCGTGAGCCGTTACGAAGCCGACCGCATCTACAGCGTCTGCTATTACGACCGCTCGCAGCAGTACTACTATATGAAGCGTTTCACGGCCGAGATGAGCGACAAGATGCAGTTCTTCCTCGACGAGGAGGGGCAGGCCGATCTGGTCGCCGTGACGGAACGCACGGGCGCCAAGCTCGAAATCACCTACAAGGGCGCGCATGCGTCGCGCCCTGCGGACGAGATCGACGTGGACGAATTCGTGGGCGTCAAGAGCCACCGCGCCAAGGGCAAGCGCCTGACGACCTACGACGTCGCCGCGCTGCGCTTCATCGAACCCGAACTGCCTCCCGAACCGAACCCGAACCTTCGGACGACGACGGCGACGACGTGCCCGACGATACGCCCTCCGGCGGCGGTGCTTTCGGCGGAGCGCAAGGCGCTTCCGGCAACGGTGCGGACAACGGTGCGGTGGGCGGTTCGAACGGTGATGCGGCTGATCGCGGCGCGATCGACGCCGCAGCACTTTCCGGTGGAGTTGGTTCTGCCGTCTCTTCCGGTGCAGATTCCGCCACGGCCGGCCCGGCCTTTGCGCCGGCCTCTTCCGCTGCGGAAACTCCTTCCGCGCCGGGCGTCCCGGCCGGATCCGCCCCTGCTCGGAACAAGCCTGCGGCGGACGGCGTTCCTGCCGCAAAGGATAATCCTGCCGCGAAAGACGACTCGGCCGTGAAAGACAACCCCGCCGCGAAGGCTTCCGCTCCGAAGAAAACGCCCGCGTCGCCCGCCGGCCTGCCCCGTACGGGCACGACTTCGGGCGGCGTGGAGTTCGAAATCGAACGCGCCAAAGGCGATGCCGACGAGGTGATCGACCCCGAACAGCTGAATCTGTTTTAACCTCCGACGATGAAACCTCTTTTTCTGATCGGTTACATGGGGTGCGGCAAGAGCACCCTCGGACGCAGGCTCGCACGCCGTCTGGGTGCGGAGTTCGCCGACACCGACGCGCTGATCGAACGGCGCGAGGGGGCTTCCGTGGCCGATGTTTTCCGTTACGAAGGGAGGAGCGTTTCCGCGAGGTGGAGCGCGAAGTGCTGGAACAGACGCTCGCCGGTACCGCCGCCGTGGTCTCCACGGGCGGAGGACTTCCCGTCTGGCGCGACAACATGGCCCGCATGAACGCTGCGGGATTTACGGTCTACCTGCGCCGCGAGGCGGAGCAGATCGCCCGGCGGCTGAGCCCTTACGGACGGCAGAAGCGTCCCCGCCTGCGAGGGCTGGACGACGCCGAACTGGTCGAGTTCATGAGCCGCGACATGGCTGCGCGCGAACCGTTTTACGCGCAGGCGCAGCTGATCGTCGATTGCGGCGAGCTGTCCGACGACGAGGTGGTCGAAACGATCCTTCGACACACGATGCAGAACGAATAACCTCCCTCCGCGGCGGTTGCTTTCCCCGAAGCGGACGGAGTGACAAATACACAGAAACGAATGAACGATGCTCCCATAGGTGTTTACGATTCGGGCTGGGCGGACTGACCGTCTGGCGCGAGGTGCGGCGCATGCTGCCCTCCGAATCGCTCGTCTATCTGGGCGACGGCAAAACTGCCCCTACGGATCGCGCCCCCGCGGGAGGTGCGGCGGCTCGCCGACGAGGCCGTCGCCAGCCTCGTCGCGCAGGGATGCAAGATGGTCGTCGTGGCCTGCAATACCGCCACGGCCGCCGCAATCGACTTCCTGCGGGAGAAATACGCCCCCATGCCGATCGTGGGCATGGAGCCGGCCGTGAAACCCGCCTGCCTGGCGACCCGCAGCGGGGTGGTGGGGGTACTGGCTACCGAACGGAGCCTCGACGGCGAGCTCTTCCGCCGCACGGCGGCCAGGTACGGCGACGGCGTAGACCTTGTCACGGCGCCAGGCCGGGGCTTCGTCGAACTGGTCGAAAACGACCTCGAAGCTACGCCCGAGGCCGAGGCTACCGTCCGTGCCGCCGTCGCGGAGATGCTGGAACACGGGGCCGACCAGATCGTGCTCGGCTGCACGCACTATCCTTTCCTGCTTCCCGTCCTCGAACGTGTCGTCGCGGGCCGCGGCGTCACGGTCGTCGACCCTTCGCCCGCCGTCGCCCGCCGCGTCGTGCAGCTGCTCGACCGTTACGGCCTGCACGTCGACCCCGCCCACCGCGCGGAATATACGTTCCGCACCTTTGCCGACGAGGCCTACCGCCTCCGCCTGGAACGCAAGGCCTTGGGGGCACTTTAATAGCGCCGGATTCGCTTCCGAACCCGATTTTACATCGCGATATTCCGAAATGTCGAAAAAAATGCGTAACTTCGCTTGATAAAAATCAAGCGCAACACAGATGGCATCTAAAAATACGACAAATACAACTGCTTCTAAAACGGACGTCAGCGCATCGAACGCTCCAACAGCGACAGCGCCCGCTGGATCGCGGGCCTTTGCTGCTGTTCGTCGGCGTGTTCGCCGCTTCGTCCGTGCTGTTTTCGTTCTTCAGCTGGGCGGCCGACCAGAGCGGGCTGCTGCTCTCGCCCGAGGAACGTGCCACGCTGGGCGTCGAGCCTGGAAATCTCTGCGGCTGGGCGGGTGCCAGGCTGGGACGCCTGCTGGTCGACAACTCGTTCGGCGTGTCCGGCATTCTGATCCCGGTGATGGTGGTGCTCGTCGGCGTGCGCGTCATCCGCCAGCGCCCGCTGCTGTTCAACCATTCGATCCTCTCGCTTTTCCTCATCCTGATCCTCGGTTCGCTGACGCTGGGCTTCGCCTTCTCGGACAAGTGGAGCCTTTGCAGCTCGACGGGGTGGGGCGGCGCTTTCGGCATCGAGACCGGCGCCCTGCTGCACACGCATATCGGCGTCTTCGGCACGCTTATCCTGCTCGTGGGCTGCTGGATACTGACGGGCGTCTTCATCAACCGCAATTTCATCAACAAGGTCAATCGTGCGGGCAACGTCATGGTGGACAAGAGCGGCCGGATCGTCGAGATCGTCAAGCATAAGGTCGTTCCGGGACACCTCCACGCCGAAGAAGCCGACGGGGCCGTTTCTGCTGCCGCGACGCCGGCCGCGCCGGATGCCGCCGAGGCAGCCGGAACGGAGCGTGCCGCCGAACCCGAAATGCCGCGCGCCGTGCGCGTACCGGAGCCTGAAACGCCGCGCGCCGCACGTACGCCGGACCCCGAAATCGTACGTCCCGCCCGTGAGCCGGAAGCAGCCGCGACGCAGATCGTCCGCGGCGAAGAGGACGATCCCTTCGTCGAAACCTCGTCCGACGGCACCCCGTCGGCTCGGAACCCGCCCGCGAAGCGGAATCCGCGGTAAAGACCGACGAGGACGGCGAATTTATCGAAGTGGACCTCTCGCATCCCGAAGGGCGGCTGGTGCTCGGCCCCGGCGGACTCGTCGAGCTGGAGCGTCCCTCGACACCCTCGGCCGCACCCTCCGCCGGAACTCCGGTCCGCAATATGCCCGTTTCCGACGGCCCGTTCACCGAACTTACCGTAGGCGGAGATGCCGGCGCATCTTCCCCGGAGACTTTCGCCGGAGCCGCTCCCGAATCCCTTTCCGGCTCCGAATCCCTTTCCGGCTCGAATCCCTTTCCGGTTCTGCTTCCCACTCTGCTTCCGCATCCGGAGATGCGCCTGCGCATGGAGCTGGCTCCGCGCCCGAATATGAATCCGCACCCGCCGACGCATCTGTTTCCGCGGGTTCGGCCGGTGCCGAAGGCGTCGTCGTTACGGTCGAAGCCAACGAGGCCCGCATGGTCGACGAACGGGCGATCACGACCGAGAGCTACGATCCGCTGAAGGACCTCGTGAACTACAGCAAGCCGCCCGTGACGCTTCTGGAGGACTACCAGTCCGATTCGGAGGTTAGCGACGAGGAGATTTTCGACAACAAGACCCGCATCGAGGAGACGCTCAAGAATTTCGGCATTCCGATCCAGCGCATCAAGGCCACCGTCGGTCCCACGGTCACGCTCTATGAGATCGTGCAGGCGCAGGGCGTCAAGATTTCGAAGATCCAGAGTCTCGAAAACGACATAGCCCAGAGCCTTAAGGCGCTGGGTATCCGCATCATCGCGCCCATTCCCGGCAAGGGAACCATCGGCATCGAGGTCCCCAACCGCGACAAGCAGGTGGTGTCGATGTACTCCGCCGTGCGTTCGCTGCGTTTTCAGGAGTCGAAGGCCGAGCTTCCGGTAGTGATCGGCCGCACGATCCAGAACGAAAACTACGTCTTCGATCTGGCCAAGATGCCGCACCTGCTGGTCGCGGGTGCCACGGGTCAGGGCAAGTCGGTGGGACTCAATGCGATCATCACCTCGCTGCTCTACCGCAAGCACCCCGCGCAGCTCAAGTTCGTGATGATCGACCCCAAGATGGTCGAGTTCTCGCTCTATGCCAAGATCGAGCGCCACTTCCTCGCCAAGATGGAGTCCGAGGACGATGCCATCATCACCGACCCCAAGAAGGCGGTCTACACGCTCAATTCGCTCTGCACGGAGATGGACAGCCGCCTGGAACTCTGCAAGAAAGCCGGGGCGCGCAACATCGCCGAGTACAACGAGAAATTCACCGCCCGGCGGCTCAGCCCGCTCAACGGGCACCGCTACCTGCCCTATATCGTCGTGGTGGTCGACGAGTTCGCCGATCTGATCATGACCGCCCGCGAGGTCGAGGGGCCCGTCATGCGCCTCGCGCAGAAGGCGCGTGCCGTCGGCATCCACCTGATCATCGCCACGCAGCGCCCCGACGTGAAGGTCATCACGGGCGGTATCAAGGCCAATTTCCCCGCGCGTATCGCCTTCCGCGTGATGCAGATGATCGACTCGCGTACGATCATCGACCAGCCGGGGGCCAACCAGCTTATCGGCCGCGGCGACATGCTCTTCTCGAAGGACGGGGAACTGATCCGTATCCAGTGCGCGCTGGTCGAAACCAAGGAGGTCGAACGCATCGTCGAGTATATATCGAAGCAGCAGGGCTATACCTCGGCCTATTCGCTGCCCGACTATACGCCCGATACGGGCGATTCTTCGGGGAGCATGGGCAGCGAGGACTCCGCCCCCGTGAAATACGATTCGCTCTTCGCCGAGATCGCCCGCGACGCAGTTTCGGGCGGCAATATCTCGACCTCGATGATCCAGCGCAACTACGAAGTCGGCTTCAACCGCGCCGGTCGCATCATGACGCAGCTCGAACGCGCCGGCATCGTCGGCCGCCAGCAGGGGGCCAAGCCGCGCGACATTCTGTTCCACGACCTGCCGTCGCTCGAAGCCAAACTGCAGGACCTCGGTTTATTCTGATGCTTACGCCCATGAAACGACTTTTATTCGCAATAGTGCTGCTGTCAGCGGCCCGGACGGCCGCCGCCCGCGGGATGCTTTCCGAAACCCTCGCCGTAACCGAAACCGCCGCCGCGTCGGCTGTTTCTTCAGCGTCAGCCGAAACCGCCGTGTCCGCTGTTTCCTCAGCGTCTGCCGAAGCTGTTGCGTCTGCTGTTTCCTCGGTGTCAGCCGAAACCGCCGCATCCGCTGTTTTCTCAGCGTCAGCCGAAACTTTCATGTCCGCTGTTTCCTCAGTGTCTGCCGAAGCCGCGTCGGGTCTTCGTGCGGTTTTCCCGGAAACCACCGTATCCGCTGTTCCTGCGGCCGCAGGTGATTTCTTCCGGTCCGGCGTTCCGCTGCTGCTGCATCTCCCGCATCCTCCGCGGCGGTTGCCGCCCTTGAGCCTTCTGCCGACGGACGGGCCGCTGAGATTCTCGAAAAACTGGCTGCGGGATTCCGTGCGCTGGGCGCTTACGGAGTGACGTTCGAGGTCAGCTCGGACGAATACACCACCCGCGGCCGTTATGCCGTCGAGGGTGAAAACTACTATATCGCGGTGGGGAGGCGGAGGTCTACTGCGACGGCAAAATCCGCTACGAGATCGACAACCGCCGCCGCGAAGTGACCATCGACGACGTGGATACTTCGCCGTAATCTGCTCAGCAACCCCGCCCATGCCTTCGACTTCATCGGCACCCAGTATGCCCCCTCGCTGGTGAGCGACGCGGAGGGCCGGGCCGTCGTGCGGCTGACCCGACTTCGGCGGACGCCTCGCCCGCCGGGGAGATTCTCGTTACGGTCGATACCGCCGCGATGCGCCCCGAATCGCTCCGCTACGATTACGACGGCGAGCAGGTCGGCATCGCCGTTCTCGGCGTTGCCCCGCTCGACACGCCGCTCAAAGCCTTCTCCAAAGGGACTACAAAGGTTACGAATTTATCGACTTCCGCTGATACGCCTGCGCGGATATACTCCGGCGGATACTTTCCGTGGATACACTTAGTGGATACGAACGGCGTGCGTATGTGACGGCTCATGCCCCGGATTGCGCGCCGGACTGCCGCGTCCCGCTGCCGCAGGAATTTCCTGCCGCTTATTTCCGGTTGAGGTACCAGTAGAGCCCGCCGACGAAGATGCCGCCGCCCGCGATGTTCCCGAGCGTGGCGGGAACCAGGTTTGCGGCGACCATGTCCGCCGCCGTCACCGGGGCGCCCAGCATCATCCCCAGCGGGATGAAGAACATGTTGGCGATGCAGTGCTCGTAGCCGATCACCACGAAGCACATGACCGGGAAAAACAACCCCATCATACGGCCTGCCGCGTCGTCGGTACTCAGCCCGAGCCATACCGCGAGGCATACCAGCCAGTTGGCGCCCACGCCGCGCAGGAATACCGTCAGCCACGGCATCGAGACCTTGGCCTGCGCCACGTTGCAGGCCGCTTCGCGCCACAGCTCCGACGAGAGTACGCCGGGCAGCACCACCAGGAAATAGGCGAAGAAGGCCGCCCCGATGAAATTCCCCGCGTATACCAGCCCCCAGTTGCGCAGCACCTTGCCCCAGCCGTACCTGCGGCCCAGCGCCCCGGGTACGAGCACGGCGTTGTTGCCCGTGAAGAGCTCCGCCCCGGCGAATACCACCAGGATGAGCCCCAGCGGGAATACCAGCCCCGAGAGCAGGCGCTGCAACCCGGGCGCTTCGGCCACCCCGGGGAACCCGAACCCCGCCATCAGCGAGAAGAGTCCGCCCATGGCGATGTATGCGCCGGCCAGGAATGCCAGCAGGAGGGTCGTGCCCGCCGGGAGTTGCATTTTGCCCGTTGCCGACTTCTGAGCCAGCGCGAGGACCTCTTTGGGGGTATTGATTCGGGTCATAAAAATTCGGGTCGAAGCCGCAAGGTAAAAAAATCCTCCCGAAACGGCAAAAAGCGGGGCGTGCTTCCGGAAATCGTTTTTTCCGACTTTTTCTCCGGCGTCTGAAAACGCATGCGCCCCCGGCCGCGGCCGCCGGCTCTCGCCCGGCTGCAAACAGGCTCGTTTTCTCCCGACACCTCGTCGGGAGATTTTTCAGGCCGTCAGATCGGCGGAAAAAGGGGCAAAAACGGGGTGCCGGTCCGGAAATCTTGTGCACCGGCGTCAGATTTATCGCCCTAAAGTTGCTCAGATCGGAAATAAATCGTATTTTGTTCGTTAAAAGACCGTAATTTCAAGAGACAAGATGCTAACTGAAGAAGAAAAGAATGCCGGTTTGGTAGGACGTATCATTCCTATCAATATCGAAGAGCAGATGAAGTCGGCGTACATCGACTATTCGATGTCGGTCATCGTGTCGCGTGCGCTTCCCGACGTGCGCGACGGCATGAAGCCCGTGCACCGCCGTATCCTCTACGATATGAGCGCGGAGCTCAACCTCTACTCCGACAAACCGACCCGTAAGTCGGCGCGTATCGTCGGCGACGTGCTCGGTAAGTTCCACCCCCACGGCGACTTGTCGGTCTACGACGCGATGGTGCGTCTGGCACAGGAGTGGTCGATGCGCTACCCGCTGGTCGACGGCCAGGGTAACTTCGGTTCGATGGACGGCGACTCGCCGGCCGCCATGCGTTACACCGAGGCCCGCATGAAGAAGATCACCGACGAGGTGATGGCCGACATCGACAAGGAGACCGTGGACTGGACGCTCAACTTCGACGATACGATCCCCGAACCCACGGTGCTGCCCACCAAGATCCCGCTGCTGATCGTCAATGGCGCCAGCGGTATCGCCGTCGGTATGGCCACCAACATGGCCCCGCACAACCTCAGCGAGGTGGTCGACGCTTGCTGCGCCTATATCGACAACCCCGAGATCACGGGCGAGGAGATGCTGCATTTCATCAAGGGCCCCGATTTCCCCACGGGCGGTATTATCTACGGCTACGAGGGTGTCCGGGAGGCCATGCTTACGGGCCGCGGCCGCGTCATGATGCGTGCCAAGACCGACATCGAGCATACCCCCAGCGGCCGTGAGTGCATCGTCATCACCGAAATCCCCTACATGATCAACAAGGCCGAGATGATTAAGAAGATCGCCGACATGATCAACGAGAAGAAGATCGACGGCATTTCCTACATCAACGACGAGTCCGACCGTGACGGCCTGCGGATCATCATCATCCTCAAACACGACGCCGTGGCGAGCGTCGTGCTCAACACCCTTTATAAGAATACGCCGCTGCAAACCTCGTTTGCGGTGAACAATATCGCGCTGGTGAACGGCCGTCCGCAGCTGCTGCCGATGCGCGATCTGGTCATGCACTTCGTCAACCACCGCCACGACGTGGTGGTGCGCCGCACGCGTTACGACCTGCGCAAGGCCGAGGAGCGCCTACATATCGTGCTGGGTCTCTTGATCGCACAGGACAACATCGACGAGATCGTGCACATCATCCGTTCGTCGCAGACCCCCGACCTGGCCAAGCAGGCCATGATCGAGCGTTTCGAGCTGAGCGACATCCAGGCTTCGGCCATCATCGAGATGCGCCTGCGCGCCCTGACGGGGCTGGAGTACGGCAAACTGACCGCCGAGCGCGACGATCTTACCAAGCTGATCGCCCACCTGAAGGACGTGCTGGAGAATGTCGGCATGCAGATGCAGATCGTCAAGGACGAACTGCTCGAAATCAAGGAGAAATACGGCGACGAGCGCCGTTCGGAGATCGTTTACTCTTCCGAGGAGTTCAACCCCGAAGACTTCTAAGCCGACGACGACATGGTCATCACCATCTCGCACATGGGCTACATCAAGCGCACCCCGCTGGCCGAATACCGCACGCAGAACCGCGGCGGCGTCGGCGCCAAGGGCAGTGCTACGCGTGACGAGGACTTCATCGAGCATATCTACGTGGCTTCGATGCACAATACGATGCTCTTCTTCACCGAGAAGGGGCGCTGCTACTGGCTCAAGGTCTACGAGATCCCCGAGGGCGCACGCTCCTCGAAGGGACGCGCCATCCAGAACGTCATCCAGATCGAACCCGACGACAAGGTTCGCGCCTATATCAACGTCAAGCGCCTGAACGACGCCGAGTATGTGAACAACAACTTCATCATCATGTGTACCAAGGACGGTACGATCAAGAAGACGAAGCTCGAAGCCTACTCGCGCCCGCGCCAGAACGGCGTGAACGCCATCGTCATCCGCGAGGGCGACCAGCTGATCGAGGCCAAGCTCACCAGCGGCAACGCCGAAGTGATGATTGCGGCCCGCGAAGGCAAGGCCATCCGCTTCAACGAGTCGACGGTGCGCCCGATCGGGCGTGTCGGCGCCGGTGTGCGCGGCATCTCGATCGAGGAGAGCGACGAAGTGGTCGGCATGATATGTGGAACCCGATTCGACGCAGGACGTGCTGGTGCTGAGCGAAAACGGTTACGGCAAGCGTACCGACCTCGACGAATACCGCATCACCAACCGCGGCGGTAAGGGTGTGAAGACGATCAACGTGACGGAGAAAACCGGTAAACTTATCTCCATACAGGCCGTTACGGACGACAACGACCTGATGATTATCAACCGTTCGGGACTTACCATACGTACGGCCGTGTCGCAGATCCGCCTGGCGGGTCGTGCCACGCAGGGCGTGCGTATCATCAACCTGCGCGACGGCGATGCCATTGCCTCGGTGATGGCTGTGCCTGCTGCCGGCGATGAAGAAGAAGTACAGTCCGCGGAGGCTGCTGAAAACGGGGGCGCAACGCCCGAAGCAGGACAGCCGGCCGAGGAATAGATGAAATGAATTTGAAAACTTTAAATTAAATTTTGTTATGAAGAAAACATTTTTGACGGCTTTCGCGGCGCTGCTCGTGGCTATCCCTGCCGTGCAGGCGCAGAAAGTCAACAAGAGCGGGCTCCTCACCAAGATCGAGAAGAGCGACGCCGACATCGCCGATGCGAAGAAGAACGCCAAGGCCTCCACGTGGATCAACCGTGGCAAAGCATTGTACGAGGCTGCCGTGGAACCGACGAAGAGCCTTTTCGTCAATATGGATGCCGCGATGCTCAAGCTGGCCGTGGGCGAACCCGCCTCGACCGAATCGGTGACGCTCGTCAATGTTCCCTACGAGGCTTGGGTCTATCCTTGGTTCACGGCATATATCAAGGACGGCAAGATCGCGACTTGGAGCCAGACGCAGTGGGTGATTGAAGACGCTCCC
Source organism: Alistipes sp. (assembly GCA_047233565.1). Lineage (GTDB taxonomy): Bacteria > Bacteroidota > Bacteroidia > Bacteroidales > Rikenellaceae > Alistipes. Next base: position 20,053 of record JBKSUH010000004.1, on the reverse strand, counting down.
GCCAAGGCTATCGAAGCCTACAACAAGGCTTATGAAATGGCCCCCAAGACGGCCGATAAGGTCAAGGAGGGGCTCAAGCAGATCAGCGACTTCTGCTCGCAAGTGGGCAATACGGGCATCGACACCGGCAATTATGCCGATGCCGCCGACGCCTATGCACTGGCTTTCGAAGCCCAGTCCAGCCCCGCTCACGGCAATCCCGAACCCGCGCTGCTCTACTATGCGGGTTATCTGCGCACGGTGGACGGTTCGGCGCACCCCTCGTCGTTCGGACAGGGTGCCGAGTACCTCAAGAAAGCGATCGACCTGGGGTATACCGACGAGGAGGGTAACATCTACTACTACCTCTTCCACTGCTACTACGGCCTGAAGAATGTCAGCCAGGACAATGTCATGCTGGCCAAGGACGCCCTGATCACGGGTATCGGGAAATTCCCGAAGAACGAGCGTATCCTCGACGGCCTGATGCAGCTCTACACCTCCGAAGAGGGCGTGGGCGACCCTGCCGACCTGGTAACGCTGATCGACTCGGCCATTGCCGACAACCCCGAGAACGTAGACCTCTGGTTCGGCCGCGGCCGTATCTTCTATGCGCTGAAAAACTACGACGAGAGCATCGCATCGTTCAAGAAGGTCGTGGAGCTGAAGCCCGACCTGTTCGAAGGCAACTATTACCTGGGCGTGTTCTACACGATCAAGGCCGACGAGATGAACAAGGTGATGAACGAGAAGCAGTATAGCAGCCAGACTGCCTACGATACCGACCTGAAAGCCGCCAATGCGGTCTATATGGAGGCTATTCCGTGGTTCGAGAAGGCCCACGAGCTGAAAGCCGACGACTTCAATACGCTCGACATGCTCAAACAGCTCTGCTTCCGTCTGCGCGACGAACCCGGCATTCAGGAAGTATGACAAATACTTCCCGCTCTGGAAAGCCGCCAAGGGCGAATAACCGCCGCATAACGGGCGGGACAGCCTCGGCAATATAGAACCACCCGGCTCGTAGTAGCCGGGTGGTTTTGTTTGCGCTCTTTGTCCGGCGCTTTATCCGATGCTATGTCCGGTGCGCACTCGAATAAGGAATAGCCCTCGAACTCAGTTCGAGGGCTATTCCTTCTCCAGCTCCATCTGCCGCAGTATTCCCCGGCGGTCGAGGCAAAAGCGTTTCATCAGCAGGTAATGCGGCGTTTGCTCCAGTTCGGTGAGTTGCAGCCCGTTGTCCGCGATCTCGTAGATGTCGGCGCCGGGGTAGGCCATGACGATAGGCGAGTGGGTGCTGACGATGAACTGCGATCCGCTTTCCACGAGTTGTTTTATCCGGCACAGCATATACATCTGCCGCGACGGCGAGAGGGCGGCCTCGGGCTCGTCGAAGATATAGAGCCCGTTCCCGCGGAGCCTGTGTTCGAGCAGGCTCAGGAAGCTTTCGCCGTGCGATTGCCTGTGGAGCGACTTGTCGCCGTAATAGCGGTGTATGCCGTCGGCTATCTGGTCGATTTCGGTGGCGACGTTGTAGAAACTTTCGGCACGCAGGAAATAGCCGTCGCGCGGCTGCAACCCGCGTCCGAGCACGAGGTTCCCGTATAGCGGGGAATGAGTCTCGCGCGTTGCGAACCGAAAGTTCTTCGACCCGCCCTCGGCATTGAATCCCGCTTTTACGGCGATGGCTTCCAGCAGCGTCGATTTGCCCATGCCGTTCTCGCCCACGATGAACGTCACCGGGCGGCGGAATTCCAGCCGCCGGAAGTTGGCCAGCGCCGGAACGGTGTACGGATAGGTCTGCGGCGTTTCGTCCTCCTCTTTCAGGCGGACGTATTTGATGTAGAGCGAATCAGGGGTCAGTTCCATGGCGGTCAGACTGTCGCTTTCACATAGATCGACCGCAGGCGGTGCGTCATGAAGTATTGGAGCACCCCGCGCAGGAACATGTAGAGCGTGAAGGCGAGCCACAGGGCGTTGTTGCCTATGAGCGTATGCCCGATATAGAAGATGCCGAAATAGGCTGCCGTAGCCCAAAACATCGAGTTGCGCATGACGCGCGTCTGCGTAGCGCCCACCATGATGCCGTCCATGATGAAGGGCATGGCGCTGGCTACGGGGATCAGGATGATCCATACGATATACCGTCCGGCGACCTCCACGATCGTCGCGGCGTTTGCGGCCGAATCGTCGATGAACAGCCCCACCAGGTCGCGCCACCAGACGATGTAGATTCCCACGAACAGTACCGACACGGCCGTGCCCCATGCGATGCAGCGCCGCAGGCAGTCGCGCAGCGCCTTTACGTCCCGGGCGCCGATGAACCGTCCGGTCAGCGCTTCGGCGGCATATGCGAAGCCGTCGTTCATGTACGAGAAGAGCGTGAAGAGCTGCAACAGCAGGGTGTTCACGGCCAGCAGCACCGGGTCTTCCATGCGGGCCGAAGCCCCCGTGAAGAAGGTGTAGACCGCCACGATGCAGAGCGTACGCAGCATGATGTCGCGGTTGACGATGAAGAAGGTTTTGAGCGGTTTCATGTCGAATACCTCGGCCCAGTCGATGCCCGTCAGCACCTTGCGGTAGCGCAGCATGAGCAGCAGCAGCGAAAGTCCCACGCCCGTCCACTGTGCGATCACCGAGGCGTAGGCGATGCCGACGATCCCCATGTCCATGCCGAAGGCGAACCAAAGGCTGCACAGCACATGCACCGCGTTGACCGAAATAGCCGTGAACATCGGTATCATGGCATTCTGCATACCCGTGAACCAGCCGTTGAACCCGAACAGGAGGATGCCAGCCGGTACGGCCCAGATGCGGGCGTAGAAATATTCGCGCGTCATTTCGTTGCCGTTCAGTCCCCACAGGGCCAGCTCGCCCAGCGGGTATTGCAGCAGCAACATCAGCAGGCCCATTCCTCCGGCCACGAGCAGCGCCCGGACCAGCATGTTGGTGCATTCGCGGAAGTTGCCCGCGCCGAATGCCTGCGCCGTCAGTCCGCTGGTCCCCATGCGCACGAACGAGCAGTTCCAGTAGATGAAGTTGAAGATCGACACGCCGATGGCCAGCGCGCCGATCGTTGCGGCCGTATCCGAACCCCAGTGCCCGGCGATCGCCGTCGAGACGATGCCCATGAGCGGCACGGTGATGTTCGAGACGATATTGGGGAGCGCAATGCGCAGTATTTCACGGTTCATGTTCATGGAAAGCGACGGGGAAATACCCGGCAAACGACGCCGGGCATTGTTTATGGACGCAAAGATAACGCAAAAGCGGCGAATTTGTAACGGCCTGCGGCTTTTATCTCCGAATCGGGCACGCAATATGCTTTTATCCGGAAAATTCGATTAACTTTGCCGCGTAAACATTCAAACTGATTATGAAAGACTTTAAAAACGACTCGACCTCGGTGCTTACGCGTTTCGGACGCGACAAGCGTCAGCGTACCGTGACCGCTACGGCGGAGCGTGTCGAGCGTCGCCCGCGTTTGCAGCGTGATGCTGCCGATTCGGAGCAGCCGTCCGATGACCGCAAGCCCGTCAAGCGGGCGTCGTACAATCCCCACTTTACGGAGGACAACCGTCCTGCATTCGACAAACCGCGCCGCAGTTTCGGCGACGAACGGCAGGGCGACCGCGCCCGTTCGGACGAACGTTACCGCGACGGCGACAAACCGCGCCGCTCGTTCGGCGATAAGCCCCGCGGCGAAAAACCGCCTACGGCGACAACCGGGGACCCAAGAAATTCGGCGACCGCAAGTTCGGCGACAAACCCTACGGCGAACGTAAATCCGGCGACAAGCCCGCCGGCGACCGTCGGTTCGCAGACAAAAGTCCGGCGATCGCAAGTTCGGCGACAAACCCTACGGCGAACGTAAATTCGGCGACAAGCCCGCCGGCGACCGTCGGTTCGCGGACAAAAGTCCGGCGACCGCAGGTTCGGCGACAAACCCTATAAGCCCGGATTCCGGAAGCACGACGACAAGCCGGCTTCCTATCCGAAGTTCACGCCCGAAAAGCAGATCGGCGAAATGCGCCTGAACCGCTTTCTGGCCCAGTCGGGACTCTGCTCGCGCCGCGAGGCCGACGATTTCATCACGGCGGGTCTGGTGACCGTCAACGGTCAGATCGTCACCCAGCTGGGCACCAAGGTGCTGCCCACCGACGAGGTGAAATTCAACGACAGCCGCGTGCAGGGCGAAAAGAAGGTCTATCTTGTGCTCAACAAGCCCAAGGGCTATGTGACTTCGCTCGACGATCCGCATGCGGGCAAAACCGTCATGGAGCTGGTGCAGGGCGCCTGCACGGAACGCATCTACCCGGTGGGGCGTCTCGACAAGAACAGTCTCGGACTGCTGCTGTTCACCAACGACGGCGATTTGACCAAGCAGCTCACCCATCCGGCCTTCCGGAAGAAGAAAATCTATCAGGTGTCGCTCGACAAACCCCTGACGCGCGCCGACATGGACCGCATCGCCGAGGGCATTACGCTCGAAGACGGCGAGATTTTCGCCGATGAGATTTCTATGTCAAGGACAACAAGCAGGAGGTCGGCATCGAGATCCATTCGGGCCGCAACCGCATCGTGCGCCGTATTTTCGAGTTCCTCGGCTATACCGTCACCAAGCTCGACCGCGTCTATTATGCGGGTCTGACGAAAAAGAACCTCAAGCGCGGTGCATGGCGTTTCCTCTCCCGCGAGGAGGTCGAACGGCTCAAGTCCGGCCAGTACGAATAACGGAAAGGGTGATTCGCAGAATCACCTTTTCATTCAATGCGTGTCCCGGTACCAGCTCGTCTGCTTGTTCTCCTCGACGTATTTGTCCGACGGTTCGCTGAACGACACTCCCGAATAGTAGGCGACGGGGTTCATCCGGCCGTTGTACGCCGAGTAGAATCCCGGTGTGCTGAGCCGTGCGGCTTTGGGAAACGCCTTGTCCAGCTGCGCTTTGAAATCCTCTTTCAGCTTCGCGTCGCCGCAGGCCAGTTCGACCCAGTGGCCCAGATCGTAGAATATGTGCGAAGACATTCCCTCGTAGCTTTGCAGCTCTTCGGCATAAGACTTTTTCGGCGCGGCGTTGATGCGCCGCATGACCTCCTTCATGCCCTCCATTTCCGACATCACGGCCAGCGAAATGCAGCCCGATTGGGTCGTCGCGTCGTTCATGTAGAAGTTCCAGAATGCTTCGCATACCTTTGTCAGATCGCGTCCTTTGCCGCCGTCGGTGAAGAACCACGGCATCGCCCGGTCGTAGGGAATCCCTGTCCCATGATTTCGCAGGGCGCGGCAATCACGTAGTCCGTGCATTCGCGCAGGTCGTAAAGCGTCTCGATATTGGCCATAAAGCAGGCATCGAAAAGCAGGTAGTCGGGTCTGTAATTTTGGGCCTTGACCGCCGCCGCGAAATTCGTAATGTCGATCGACCGCCCCGTGTCGCCGAACGAACGGGTTAGCAGTGCCCCTGGCATCGGAATCCATAAATCCTCCAGCTCATTCGTCATCCGGGCCGAGTAGCTGAGTGCCCCATGATCCGCGGGCACCCACGCCTTGCCGTGACAACCGACGATGATCCCGTAATGCTGCGCAGGGGCGAGCGCTGCCACGTCGCTCAGCATGCGCTGTACGCATGCGGGATCGGCCGCCGCGAAATCGTCGTAACTTTTCAGCAGCGTGAATGCGGCCGCCTGCTTTTCGGCGTTGAAATACGCTTCGTACATTTCGGCCTGCGAGTGCGCGTTGGGCTGATAGCAGACCAATACGCGGCCGTCGCCCGGAACATTTGCGTCGACAGCTTTCAATACACCGTCGATATTTTGTTTGTAGAAATTCAGCAAATCCCGCCCCGGCATGTAGAGCAGCATGGTCTGCGTCGCAGTCGCCGGGCTTTGCGATACGGTGACGCTACACTGCGCACCTCCTGCGGTCAGGTTCAGCATCACTGTCCCTAACTTGATGCGGCTGTGGCCTGTATTGTCGTCCTGCGCCCTCACCGTTACCGTCGTCTCCCCGCGGCCGCCTTGGGTAGGGGATACGTCGAAGCCGCTTCCCTCCGTGGTGAGCGACCACGCTTCGGTCGACGACACTGTGAATGCCGCTTCCGAACCCGCCGTGCTGCGCAATACCACTTCGTCTTGCGTCGTGGTCAGCCCTGCGCGTTCCTCTGTTTTTTCGCACCCGGCGAGCAGCGCCACTGCCAGCAGCAGGCTCAGCGTGCGCCGGATTATTTGTAGGTACGGGGTTTTAGGTTGTTGAATTGCCATGTGCGGTCACGTTTATAGGTATATCCTTCGGGCTTGTTCCAGTATACGCGGCCGAAGTCGTAATAGAGCCCTTTGCGTTTCTTGTCGCCGACCATCCGGGGCGCCGTGAAGGGGATGAATTCCACCGTACGGCTGATGATGCGGCTCTTGCCGTAGGTGTAACCCTCCGATGCCATCACGTCGAGCGCATGGTCGAACATCAGGATATGGCGCGGCGTTTTCTGCGTCAGCGCGTCTCCCGACTCCCGGATCGCCCGGATGACGCCCTGCATCCGGTTGTAATACATCTTCTCCTGCAGCTTGTTGCCCAGCGCCCCGTGGGCATAGGCCATCAGGTTCAGGATCTTGGGGCTGAACGGGTCGCGGGCGAGCGCATCTTCGCCCACGTAGAGCATCGCGTCGAGCGTTTCGGCCAGCGGGTTGTCGGGGTCGAGCCCCGATGCCAGCATCAGCAGCTTGTCCAGGTCGGGGTTCGCCTCCATCGGTTTGTAGCTCTCCTGGTGGGCGTAGCCGTAGTAGAGGTAGTGGTAATCCTCGTCGGTGAGCGTCTCGTCGCCCGCGTTGTAGCGCATCATCAGCGACGGATAGTAGAACGGCGACTCGGCGTCCATCGTCTTGTTCTGAATATCCTCCTCGTCGGGAACCTTCGCCGCGGCCAGCGCCGGAAGCAGAAGCAGTAACAGCAGTAAATTTTTCATATCCGTGTTTTAGTCCGTATTTTAGACACTAACGCGGAATCAGCGCAAATCGTATTCCGCAATCAGCCGGCTGAACTTTCGCGCAGCGCCTGCGAACCTCGACCAGCGGCAGCCGCATCGTGGGGCCGATTTTGCCCATCATCGAGAGCGCGCATTTCGCACCCACGGGATTCCCTCCTCGAAGAGCGCGTGCACCGCTTCGTCGAGGCATTCGTATGCCTTTTCCGCACGGTCGAACTCCCCGGCCTTGGCGTAGTTCACACACTCCATGAACCGCTTGGGAAAAGCGTTCGCGGCCACCGAGATCACGCCGTCGCCGCCGCGGCGCATCAGTTCGAGCGTCATGCCGTCGTCGCCCGACAGCACGATGAACCCTTCGGGGCGCCGGTCGAGGATGTGCTGCATCTGTTCGATGTCGCCCGATGCCTCCTTGATGCCGATTACGTTCTTCATTTCGCGAGCCAGCCGCAGCGTCGTCTCGGCCGTCATGTTGACGCCCGAGCGTCCCGGGATGTTGTAGAGGATCACCGGCAGCGGCGAGTGCTCCGATACGGTGCGGAAATGCTGGTAGAGCCCCTCCTGCGAGGGCTTGTTGTAGTAGGGCGTAACGCTCAGGATGGCGTCGGCGCCCCGCAGGTCGAATTCGCGCAGCTGATCCAGTACCTCCGACGTCGAGTTGCCGCCGCAGCCCATCACCAGCGGTACGCGCCCCGCGATGTGGTTGGTGATGAACATGGCTATCACGGCGCGCTCGGGCATGTAGAGCGTCGGCGTCTCGGCCGTGGTGCCCAGCGCCACGATGTAGTCCACGCCGCCTTCGATCACATAGTCGATCATGCGTGCCAGCGCCTGATAATCGACGCGTCCGTCCGATGTGAAGGGGTATCATCGCGACCCCACGCCTGTCAGTTTCTCTCATCATCGTATTCCGGTTTTGTTCGTAGTTTCTTTCCTGCGGCTGTCTTCCGCATCCGGCGCTTACGCCGTTCCGCCGCCGCGTTTCTGCTTCCGCCGCCGCATCTTTGTTTGCCGCCCTGCGTTTTAGCCTTCTTCGGCATTGCGTCTTCTGCCTTCACTGCTGTGTTTTCAACTTCCGCCGCCGCGTTTCGCTCGCTGTTGTATTCCTGCTTCTGCCGCCGCGTCTTTGTTTGCCGCCGCGTTTTAGCCTCTTTCGGTATTGCGTCTTCTGCCTCATGCCGTGTTTTCAACTTCCGCCGCTGTCGTCTCTTCCGTTCCGCCTCCGTTTCTTCTACCGGCGGGACGCTATCGGTTGCGTCGCCGGCTAAACAGCTTCGGCTCGGCCGCATGGCGCCGCGCCCCTTCACCTCCTTCCGTCTTTCCGCCGCATTTGCGGCGGGTATTCGTCGCTGCCGATCTGGCGATAAAATCCTCTTCGGAGATGATCTTCACGCCCAGTTCGGCTTTCTTGAGTTCGCCGACCCATATTCTCGCCCGCCACGATGTAATCGACGTTGCCGACAGCCGCGGGTTCCTGCCGCCGTGTATTTCGATCTCTTTCAGTCGTCGCGGCTGTGGTTCGAGACCCGATATCAGAAACTCTTCCCGCGAGCGACTCCGACGCCAGCTCGCGCCTCGGCTTCGAATTCACGCCCGCGTCGCGCAGGCGGCGGATGATGGCAGGTTCTTCTCGTCGGCGAAGTATTCGATGATCGCGTCGGCGATGCGTCCGCCCACTTCGTCGGCTTCGGTCACTCCTCGCGCGTGGCTTTCATCACCGCGTCGAGCGACCGGAAGTGTTCCGCGAGGTATTTGGCCGTGGTTTCGCCCACGAAGCGGATTCCCAGCCCGAACAGCACGCGCCTGAAGGGCACTTCGACGATCCCCGATGCCGGATGATGTTGTCGGCCGACTTCTCGCCCAGCCGCGGCAGACACGCCAGCTGCGGGCCTGCAGGTCGTACAGGTCGGCCACGTCGTGCACCAGCCCGTTCTCATAGAGCAGTTCCACGGTCTCCTCGCCCAGCCCCTCGATGTCCATCGCCTTGCGGCGGATGAAATGGATGATGCGCCCGACGATCTGCGGCGGGCATCCCCCCTGGTTGGGGCAGTAGTGCTTCGCCTCGCCCTCGTAGCGCACCAGCGGCGTGCCGCATTCGGGGCATACGGTGATGTATTCGAACGGTTTGCTGTCCGCAGGCCGCTGCGAGAGGTCTACCCCCGTGATCTTGGGGATGATCTCGCCGCCCTTCTCGACGTATACCATGTCGCCCGGACGTATGTCCAGCAGGGCCATCTGTTCGGCGTTGTGCAGCGTCGCCCGGCGTACCGTCGTGCCGGCCAGCAGCACCGGTTCGAGGTTGGCCACGGGCGTTATGGCTCCCGTGCGTCCCACCTGAAAGGCCACGCTGTCCAACCGCGTCAAAGCCTGCTCGGCCTTGAACTTGTAGGCCACGGCCCATTTCGGGGCCTTGGCCGTGAATCCCAGCTGCCGCCGCACGCCGAAATCGTTTACCTTGATTACCACGCCGTCGGTGGGGAAGGGAGTTCCCTGCGCGCTTCGTCCCAATGGGCGATGTAGGCGTCTATCTCCTCCGCACTGCGGCATATGCGCATCTGGTCCGAAATCTTGAATCCCCATTCGCGTGCCTTCTGCAAACTCTCCCAATGGTTCGTGAAGGGCAGGTCGTCGCCCGCCAGCTGGTAGAGCGTGCAGTCCAGACCGCGCCGCGCGACCACCGCCGAAGCCTGCTGCTTGAGCGTTCCGGCCGCGGCGTTGCGCGGATTGGCGAAAAGCGTCTCCCCGGCCGCCTCGCGTTCGGCGTTGATCTTGTCGAACGAGGCGTAGGGCATCAGTATCTCGCCGCGTATTTCGAAATAGTCGGGCCAGTCGTCGCCCCTGAGCCTGAGGGGCACTGTCCGCACCGTGCGGACGTTGGCCGTCACGTCGTCGCCCTGCGTGCCGTCGCCGCGCGTCACGGCGCGCAGCAGCCGGCCATGCTCGTAGGTGAGCGATATGGCCGTGCCGTCGAACTTCAGCTCGCAGACGAATTCCGTGGGACCCGTCTCCTTCTCGATCCGCTCGATGAACTCGTGCAGCTCGTCCGGCGAATAGGTGTTGCCGAGCGAAAGCATCGGAAACCGGTGCTTCACGCTTCGGAACTCCGCGGTGATGTCGCTTCCGACGCGTACCGAAGGTGAGTTGGGATCGGCCATTTCGGGATGCGCGCGCTCCAGATCCTGCAGTTCGCGCATCATGGCGTCGAATTCGAAGTCGGAGATTTCGGGGCGTTTTCGACGTAATATCTGAAGTTATGTACTCAAGCTGCCGCCGCAGCTCTTCGATTCTCTCGCGTATCATAATATAAGTATAACCTGCGTAAAGGTACGTATTTTGTTTATAACATCCTGCAAATTCAAAAAAAATGCAAAAAAAAATTACGGATGTGGTGCGATATGTAAATTTTGCTTATAATTGCAGAAAATTTCCAAGCATTACTATGGCTAAACAGAATACGACGAAGAAACATATCGTAACGAGCTTTCACAACCTGACTCCCGAACTGCAGGATGCCGTAAAGGAAAAATACCCGCTGGGGTTCACCGAAGCGATGATGCGCGTGGACAAACCCAACGGAGATTTTTCTATGCCGTACCTTTCGATACGGACGAAATCGCCTACATGGTTAAGATCGACGTCAAGATCGACGACAATGCGCAGGAGGACGACGACAAGGACTACTACGACGACGAGATCAAGGGTGCCGACGAGATTCAGGACGACGGCAATTCCGACGGCGGCGACGACTCCGACGACGACGTAAACATCTGAGGCCTATGACCCGCTTCGTTCCTCTCCTCGCGTTTGCGCTTCTTGCGGCCTGCGGCCTTGTGGACGACGAACGCGACGACAAGAACAAGCGCGTATACATCACTTTTGCAGATCCCGCATTCGAGGCTTACTGCCTTGAGCATTTCGACATCGACCACGACGGACGCATTTCGCGCTACGAAGCGCAGCGCGTCCTGAAAATGGACTGCCCTGACCGCGGCATCGCGCATATGTGGGAGATCGGCGAATTCTCGCGGCTCGAACGGCTCGACTGCAGCGGCAACGACCTCACGCAGCTTGATTTGCGCAAGTGTACGCTGTTGCAGACGCTCGATTGCAGCCGTAACCGCATCGCTTCGCTCGATCTGGACGGGCTGCGCGCTCTTCTGGAGCTGAACTGCGCGGACAATGCGCTCACGCTGCTGGACCTCAAATCCGCCGGAGCGCTCCGTCTGCTCGACTGCAGCGGCAACCGGCTCGTGACGCTCGACCTGCGACCCTGCTCGGAGCGGCTTAAGGCCGATGCGGGCGGCAATCCTCCGCTCACGACCGTCTACTGCCGCGCATCGCAGAGCGTCAGTGCCGACGGACATACCGAAATAATCGTCCGCTGATTCCGCATCGTCTTTTGGGCCGATCCGCTCCCGTCCGATCTGCTCCCGGTTTCCGCTCCCGGCCTCCACTTCCGTCCCGTCCGGTTTCTCCGGGGCGGGATTGTCGTTTTTTCTTCGCCTGCGGCATGATTCAGTCCGGCGTTTTGCGAATCTTCCGAATGGCGATGCGGGTCTCTGCAGTCCGTCCGCTCTGCTTGCCTTTCCGTCCGCTCCGTCCGCCCATCCGTCCGCCCATCCGTCCGCCCATCCGTCCGCCCATCCGTCCCGCCCATCTGCCCGCCTATCCGGCCGCTTCGCCCGTTTTGGCCGTTTCGTCTTTCCGTCTGTTTGGTTCGTCTCTCCGCCTGTCCGCCCATTCGTCTTGTCCCGTCTGCTTCGTCTCTCCGTCTGTCAGCTTTGTCTGATTCCCGCCTATTCCTTTATCCGCTCCGTTCGTCCCGTCCTCCTGCTCTGACCTTTCTGTCTGCTCCGCCTGCCCACCTGCCTGTCCGCGCTTCGTCTCTCCGCTCATTCGTGTCCGTCCGCTCCGTCCGCTCCGCCTGCCCCGTCCGCCTGCTCCGCCCGTCCCGCTCCGGAGCCGCCGAATTTTATTCCGCCGATTTCGCACAGTGCTTTGTTTTTCGTCGCAGGATGTTTTTTCGCACCCGATTTCTGATACATTGTTGAAAAGTCGCCGCGGCGGTGGGTATTTCGGATAATAATTAGTACCTTTGGATGCAAAAATGTCTTTTGCACACAAAAATACAACCGGATACAATGAAAAAGTTGACGTTATCCTCGGCCTGCAATGGGGTGACGAGGGCAAGGAAAAGTCGTGGATGTGCTGACGCCTGCCTACGAGGTCGTCGCCCGTTTTCAGGGCGGTCCCAATGCCGGTCATACATTGGAATTCAACGGCGAGAAATACGTGCTCCGCTCGATCCCTTCGGGCATATTCCAGGGCGGTAAGACCAATATCATCGGTAACGGTGTGGTGATCGACGCCGTCCTTTTCCGTGAAGAGGCCGAAGCGCTCGCGGCCAGCGGCCACGACCTCACCAAGCAGCTCTGCATTTCGAAGAAGGCCCACCTCATCCTGCCCACGCACCGCATCCTCGACGCTGCGTACGAGGCGGCCAAGGGCAGCGCCAGGATCGGCACCACCGGCAAGGGCATCGGCCCGACCTATACCGACAAGGTCAGCCGCAACGGCATGCGCGTCGGCGACGTGTTGAGCGCCGATTTCCGGCAGATTTATGCAGGGCCAAGGCGCGCCACGAGAGCATTCTGCGCGGTCTGGGTTATGAATATGATATTGCGGAGCTGGAACGGAAGTGGTTCGAGGCCGTCGAATACCTCAAGCGTTTCAACATCATCGACAGCGAATATTTCGTCAACGGGTGTCTGGCTCAGGACAAGAGCATTCTGGCCGAAGGCGCTCAGGGCACGCTGCTCGACGTGGACTTCGGTTCGTATCCGTTCGTCACCTCCTCGAATACCGTCTGCGCCGGCGTCTGCGTCGGTCTGGGCATCGCCCCAAACCGTATCGGCGAGGTCTACGGCATCTTCAAGGCCTACTGTACGCGCGTGGGCAGCGGCCCGTTCCCTACGGAGCTGTTCGACGAAACGGGCGCCCGGATGCGCAGTATCGGCCATGAATACGGCGCCGTTACGGGCCGTGAACGCCGCTGCGGCTGGCTCGACCTTGTCGCGCTGAAATATTCGATCATGATCAACGGCGTGACGCAGCTCATCATGATGAAGTCCGACGTCATGAACGACTTCGAGACCGTCAAGGTCGCCACCGAATACGAGGTCGGCGGCGAGCGCACCGCGCATTTTCCCTACGAGATCGGCGACGACTGAAACCCGTCTACCGCGAGTTCGAAGGCTGGAAGTGCGACCTGCGCGACTGCAAGAGCTACGACGACTTCCCGGCCGCATTCAAGACGTACGTCGAATTCATCGAGCGCGAGACGGGCGTTCCCGTGAAGATCATCTCCGTCGGTCCCGACCGCGGCGAAACGATCGTCCGGTAAGGGAGCCTGGGCGCCGCATGTCGCATGCCGCGTATGCCGCGCCGAATGTATCCCGCATGCCGTATTGCGGCCGGAGATGCGGCCCCGTGCGCGGGTTTTCCGCCTGCCGCGGCGTCCGAAACAATGATACCGATTTAATTTTGTAACTATAACCTACTATGAAAAAACAGCTGAAAATTGTTGTATTGGCAAAGCAGGTGCCCGATACCCGCAACGTGGGTAAGGATGCGATGACCCCCGAAGGGACGGTCAATCGCGCGGCGCTGCCGGCCATCTTCAATCCCGAAGATCTCAATGCGCTCGAAATGGCGCTCGCGCTTAAAGACCGCACCGACGCTTCGACGGTTCATATCCTGACGATGGGGCCCCAGCGTGCCGCCGACATCATCCGCGACGCGATGTTCCGCGGGGCCGACGGCGGCTATCTGCTTCGGGCCGCGAGTTCGCCGGTTCGGACACCCTCGCCACGTCGTACGCGCTCTCTTGCGCGCTGAAAATGATCGCTCCCGACATCATCTTCGCGGGCCGTCAGGCCATCGACGGCGATACGGCGCAGGTCGGACCTCAGGTGGCCGAGAAGCTGGGCCTGCCGCAGGTGACCTATGCCGAGGAGATTACCGAAATCAAAGCGGATTCGCTGGTCATCAAACGCCGCCTGAACTGCGGCATGGAGACGTCGAGACGCCCGTTCCGTGGTCGTTACGGTCAACGCGTCGGCTCCCGAATGCCGTCCGCGCAACGCCAAGCGCGTGATGACCTGCAAATTCGCCCTCGCCAAATCGGAGATCGCCGCAGCTCCCGACTCGCCGGCCGCCAGCGCGCCGCCGCCAAGGAGTACCTGCAGATCGTCGAGTGGGCCGCCGCCGACGTCAATCCCGATCCGCAGCAGCTGGGCCTTGCGGGTTCGCCCACCAAGGTCAAGAAGATCGAGAACGTGGTGTTTCAGGCCAAGGAGGCCAAGAAACTCACGTCTTCCGACGAGGATATCAATTCACTGATGGTCGAACTTATCGCGAGCCACACGCTCGGTTAAATCCGCAAGTAATCCATGAACAACATATTCGTATATATCGAGAACGAGGGCGGCAAGGCCGCCGAGGTGTGCCTCGAACTGATGACCAAGGGCCGCGAACTGGCCACGACGCTGGGCGTGAAACTCGAAGCCGTGGTGCTGGGCGAGAACCTCGCCGGCATCGAGCATGAGCTCGCCAAATACGGCGCCGATACCGTATGGATCGCCGACGACAAGGTGTTCGCACCGTTCCGTACGCTGCCCCATACGGCCGTCATGTGCGGCCTGATCGAGCAGGAGAAACCCCAGATCGTGCTGTTCGGCGCGACGTGCAACGGCCGCGATTTCGCGCCGCGCGTGTCGTCGGCGCTTTACAGCGGCCTTACGGCCGACTGTACGCAGCTGGTGATCGGCGACCACAAAGACGCCAAGAGCGGCAGGGAGTACAAAGACCTGCTCTACCAGATCCGTCCGCCTTCGGCGGCAACATCATCGCCACGATCGTCAATCCCGACAACCGTCCCCAGATGGCTACCGTCCGCGAAGGCGTCATGCGCCGCGAGTACGCCGCCGTGCCGGGCGCCGGCGAGGTGAAGAAGATCGACTGGCAGAAGTTCGTGAAGGACACCGATCTGGCGGTGCGGATCCTCGACCGCGAGATTTCGGAGAGCAAGATCGACATCAAGGGCGCGAGCGTCATCGTCGCCGGCGGTTACGGCATGGGTTCGAAGGAGAACTTCGATCTGGTGTTCGAGCTGGCCGACGTGCTGGGTGCCGAGGAGGGCGCGAGCCGCGCAGCCGTCGACGCCGGGTTCGCAGACCATGCGCGCCAGGTGGGTCAGACCGGTGTGACGGTACGCCCCAAACTCTACATCGCCTGCGGTATCTCGGGGCAGATCCAGCATACGGCCGGCATGGACGGCTCGGCCATGGTCATTTCGATCAACACCGACCCCGAAGCCCCGATCAACAAGATTGCCGACTACGCCATCACGGGCGACGTCAACGAGGTGATCCCCAAGATGATTAAGTACTACAAACAAAATTCGAAGTAATGGCTAATTTCTTTTCAGACAATAAGGATTTGCAGTTCCACCTCCAGCATCCGATGATGCGCAAGATCGTGGAGCTGAAAGAGCGCGGCTTCGCCGAGAAAGACCTCTACGATTTCGCGCCGCAGGATTTCGAAGACGCCATGGACTCCTACCGCCGCGTGCTGGAGATCGCCGGTGAAGTCTGCGGCGAGGTCATCGCTCCGAATGCCGAGGGCGTGGATCACGAAGGCCCCCGCGTCGTGAACGACCACGTGGAGTACGCTGCGGGCACGGTTCAGAACATGAAGGCCATCGTCGACGCGGGCCTGAGCGGCCTTACGCTGCCCCGCAAGTACGACGGCCTGAATTTCCCGCTGGTCTGCTTCGTGATGGCCAACGAGATGGTCGCCCGCGCCGATGCCGGCTTCGAGAACATCTGGGGTTTGCAGGACTGTGCCGCGACGCTCAACGAGTTCGCCTCGGAGGAGCTCAAGGCCAAATACCTGCCGTGGGTTTCCGCGGGTGCTACTTGCGCCATGGATCTTACCGAGCCGGATGCGGGTTCCGACCTGGGCGCCGTGATGCTCAAGGCTACGTGGTCCGAGGAGAAGCAGACCTGGCTGCTGAACGGCGTCAAGCGCTTCATCACCAACGGCGACGGCGACGTTTCGCTGGTGCTGGCCCGTACCGAAGAGGGTACGACCGACGCCCGCGGTCTGTCGATGCTGGTCTACGACAAGCGCGACGGCGGCGTCAAGGTGCGCCGTATCGAGAACAAGATGGGTATCAAGGGCTCTCCGACGTGCGAGCTGGTCTTCACCAACGCCCCCGCGCAGCTGGTCGGCGACCGCAAGATGGGCCTTATCAAATACGTGATGTCGCTGATGAACGCCGCCCGCCTGGGTATCGGTGCGCAGTCGGTGGGCTTGTGCGAAGCCGCCTACCGCGAGGCGCTGAAATACGCCCAGGAGCGTGAGCAGTTCGGCAAGCCGATCATCCGCTTCGCGGCCGTTGCGGAGATGCTCTCCAACATGAAGGCCAAGTTGCAGGGTGTCCGTGCGCTGTTGTACGAGACGACGCGCTTCGTCGAGGTCTACAAGCAGTACGGCCATATCGCGCACGAGCGTCCGCTCGAAGGTGATGAGCGTCAGGAGATGAAGTTCTACAACCGCCTGGCCGACGGCTTCACGCCGCTCGTCAAGCTCTTCTCGTCGGAGTACGCCAACCAGCAGGCCTACGACGCCATCCAGATCCACGGCGGTTCGGGCTTCATGAAGGATTACCCCTGCGAGCGTCTCTACCGCGACGCGCGCATCATGAATATCTATGAAGGCACTTCGCAGCTGCAGGTCGTCGCGGCCATCAACTCCGTGACCAAAGGCACCTTCATGGAGCAGATCGAGCGCTACGCTGCCGCCGAATACAACCAGCCCATGCAGCCCGTCGTTGCGAAGCTGAAGGAGCTGACCGCGAAGTTCTCGGAAATGACCGCCCATGTCGAAGCCGGGGACAAGGAACTTTGCGGCTTCAAGGATTTCCACGCACGCCGTCTGGTCGAGACCGCCGGCCATATCATCATCACCTACCTGCTGGCCCGTCAGGCCGGCGATTCGGAGGAGTATGCCGATTCGGCGAAAATCTTCTGCAAACTTGCCGAGGGTAAGATCTCGGAGGCCTATACCTACGTCATGAACTCCACGCTCGAAGACGTCGCGCTGTTCCGCGCCGTTGCCGAAGAGGCGGAGTAAGGTACCGTATTTCAGTATGTAAAAAGGTTCCGCCTCTAAGGGCGGAATCCTTTTTATTTGTGCGGTTCTGTTATTCGAATAAGATGATCCTGCAGTCGGAAAGTTGCAGAATAATCAGTTGTCTTTCGTTGGATAATCGAGCGGCGCGAAAAATTCGCCGAGGGTGATATTGTAAAACTTGCAAATAATCGAAATTGTCGTCAGATTTGGGAAATTCTTGCCTGATTCGAGTTGTGCAATGCTTAATTCCGTCGCTTCGGCCAATTGTTCCTGCGATTGGTGGTCGTGCATGTGCCTTAGTTCCTTCACCCGCAAAATGATTTTTGAAGCAATTCTTCGTCGCGGCGTTGTTTTTCCGTTCCATTACCCTCCCTTGTGAGTCTTATTTAATAAATTCACATATTCGGATTATTCGACAGGGTAGTCGCTCTCGCCGAAGAATTCCCGGAGGCTGATGCCGTAGAAGCGGCAGAGTATTGTCAGTGAGATAAGGGTAGGAAATTTTGATCCGCTTTCAAAATGGAAAATATCCAGACCGGTATTTTCTATAACGTATTCCTGGGAATAATTATGATCGCGGCGCAACTGTTTCATTCGCGAAATGACATATTGAGCCAATTTTTCGTCCGTTCGTTTTGGTTTCATCTGCTTCATTTATACAAATGAAAGGATCAATCTAATTTTCTGCTCTGTCTATTTGTTCAGAATGAAAATTTTACTATCTTTGTGAGTGCAAACAGAAACTCCGAATACAGAAATTATGCTAACTTTGCGAAACGATACGGCACCGCCGTAACGACATATTATAAGGTTAAGACAACCTTTACGCCGTTGACGAACTTCCGACTGTTTATATAACAGGTTTATGCATGGTGTAAACATTGTCTGAAACCCTTGTCATGTCCCGGCCTTGCGCCGGGACGGGCTGGGCGTAAGGACAACTGCCATGCAAGGCTCGGAAGGCCGGTCAACGGGAGTTGCACCTGCGCCCTTGCTTTTTTGCGCAGGCCGATATTACCGGGTACGGTTCGGGCAAAGAATTCTTCTAGTCTGTGAAATGCGTCACTTGTCAGCCCTGCCGTACCCGTTTTGCGCTTTTGGGAATCCGGTAGCCGCCGCATTGCCGGACGGATGATGCGCCGAAGGCGGCTTGGGCGTTTCAGGTTCGTTTGTCGCCGGGGTGCGTTATCAATTCTGACGGACGGCGTATTCCCGTCCGATAGAAAGGGGCTGCACTTCGGAGTGCAGCCCCTTTCGCCGTACATTACCGCTCGGCCTATGCCTTTGCGGGTTCCTTTTCGGCCATCACGCAGCGCGTCGTGCCGAAGATATTGAGGTTGAGGTGCCCGGCGACATAGGCCAGCGCCTTCTGCGCCTTGACCGAGTTGCCGGCTTCGTCCAGCGGGGAGCGAACGCCGCAACGCCCATCACGCCCGGGACGACGCCCATGCTGCCGCCGCCCACGCCCGTCTTGGCCGGGAGCCCCGTCGTGAAGAGGCAGTCGCCCGTGTGCTCGTAGACACCCACGGTCGCCATCATCGAGGCGATTTTGGGCGACAGCTCGGGCTTGAAGACCTGTTGTTTGGTCACGGGGTTCTTGCCTCCGTTGGCGATCGTCGCCGCCATCGTGGCGAGCTGCTTGGCCGTCACGCCGATCGAACACTGGCGCGTGTAGATGTCCAGCGCCATGTCCGGGTCGTCGTAGATGCGGTTGTAATTCTTCAGCAGCCATGCGATCGACTTGTTGTTGAAGTTGGTCGCCGTCTCCGACTTGTACAACTCGTCGATCACCTCGACCTGCGAGCCTGCGAGCCCTTCGATGAAGCCCGTGATCGCCTTCCATTTGCCGTCGCTGTCGCCTACGGGCTGCACCATCGAGCAGGCGCTGATCGCCCCGGCGTTCACCAGCGGCGTCGAGGGATGGTCGTTTTCGAGCAGGATCGCCATGATCGAATTGAAAGGCAGCCCCGTCGCATCGGCGCCGATCTTCGTCAGCACCTCCTGTGCGCTGTACTGGTTCATCGCCAGGATGGCCGTCGGGACTTTCGATACCGATTCGATGCCGAATTTGTAATCGGTGTCGCCCACGGCGATCACCTCCCCGTCGGGCAGGCAGGCCGCGATGCCGAAGAGGGTCGACGGTACGTTGGCCAGGTAGGGGATATAGTCGGCGTTCTTGCCGCCCGTTTCGTTCTTGCAGCGCTCGTAGGCCTGCTGTACGGCCTCGCGAACCGTTGCGTTGTCGATTTTCTGGATCATTGTCTGATGTATTTACCGATTTATTTGTTGTGAAGTTCCGTATCCGAAGGTTTCGCCATCGGTTCGGGAGCGTTGGTATGTACCGGAGCCGCTACGACGGGCTGCTGCTCCCAGTGGAACGGGGCGAAGTCGGCCGCGGCCTCGGGGTCTTTCCACGACGGTTTGCGCATGGCGTAGATCACGAACGGGGCGCCCACGACTACCACGCAACCGATGATGAGCACCGAGAACCAAACGGTGTTGCTGCCGGTCGAGATCTGGCTGGGCGGTACGAAGCTCAGGACGAAGGCCAGCAGGGCTCCGCAGAAACCCAGACAGCCCAGGAACCACATCAGGCCGTTGCCCTTGCCCAGACGGAACGGGCGGTCGGTGTTCTTCATCTTGTAGCGCAGCACGATCGCCGCCGAGAACATCAGCATGTACATGATCAGGTACAGCAGTACGGTCAGCTGCGAAAGTATCTGGTAGAACGACTGCACCGAGGGCATCACCACGAACAGCAGCGCCAGCAGCGTCACGACGCAGCCCTGAATGAGCAGGATATTCTTCTGTACGCCGTTCTTGTTGGTCTTCTGGAAGAACGGGGGCAGGTAACCCGCCTTACCCACGGCGAAGATACCCTTCGAGGGGCCGGCCACCCAGGTC
>JBKSUH010000003.1:0-42246 GCA_047233565.1 Alistipes sp. | reverse complement strand
ATATTCATGTTCCTCGCAAGGATGAAGTCGCCCAGTATCACCGCCTTGTGCGACTGCCAGCGGGCATTGGCCGACGGGCGGCCCCGCCGCGTATCCGACTCGTCGATCACGTCGTCGTGGATCAGCGACGCCACGTGGATCATCTCCACGAGCATCGCGGCCAGATGCACCCTCCGCCCTTTGGCCGCACCCTCCACCGGGGAGTTCATCGCCGCCGACAGCATCACCAACAGCGGACGTATGTCCTTCCCGCGCGAGGAAAGCGCATAACGCAGCATGTCGGCAAGCAATTCCCCTTCGGCCGTAAACTGACGGTCGACGAACCCGTCGAACGCCTCCAGTTCCGCAGTCACAGGTTTGCGGATCGTATCGAGTGTAATCATAAAACAAACTTAACCCAGCGGCAACGGACGCAACATCGCCCGGGACGGGCCCGGATAATCCGGACATCCCGCACACCGGGTCGCCGCATATCTTTGGCAAAGATAGTGATTTTTCGCAATCGCCGCTCGTCAAGTAAATGTTTTTCGTACCTTTGCGAAGCTTAACACGTTCACTCAGACAGCGTGCGCCCGGCGGAATGCGGACCGCGCCCGGCTTCCGCCCTGAGTCTGCACGGTCTCCGGCCACCGGATAACGACTTGAAATATGGAATCTTCGAAAACGATCATACGCCGGCTGCTGCCGGCAGCGGCGGCCCTCGCGCTCTTCTTCGTGGTGAGCGCAGTCTACTTCGCCCCGCAGTTCCGCGGCGAGGTGCTGCCCCAGCACGACGTCGTGCAGTACGACGGCATGGCCAAGGATATCAACGACATGCGCGAAGCCACGGGCGAAGATCCCCAGTGGACGGGCCGCATGTTCGGCGGCATGCCCGCCTACCTGATCAACGTGGCCTACCCGGCGCAGCTCGTCAAGAACACCCTCGGCCGGGTCGTCAAGATCATCGACACCCCGCCGCCTTCCTCTTTTTCGCCATGACGGCCATGTGGCTCATGCTGCTGATCTTCGGCGTCAATCCGTGGGTGGGCGTCGTCGCGTCGCTGGCCTACGGCCTTTCGACCTATTTCCTGCTGATCATAGGCGCCGGGCACATCACCAAGATGTGGGCGCTGGTCTATGCCCCGCTGATGATGGGCGGTGCGTGGATGACCCTGCGGGGAAACATGTGGGCGGGCGGTGCGCTCACGGCGCTCACGGCGTCGCTCGAAATCGGCGCCAACCACCCGCAGATCACCTACTATTTCCTCCTGGCCATGTCCGCCTTCTGGATCAGCGAGGGGATCGCGGCCTTCAGGGAGAAACACCTCGGGGACTTCTGGAAACGCACGGCGGTACTCGCCGCCGCAGGCATACTCGCCGCAGGGTCGAATTTCTCGCCCCTGTGGTACACCGCCAGCCACTCCAAAGAGACCATGCGCGGCGGCTCCGAACTGGCCTCGACCTCCGAGACTTCGCAGGACGGGCTGACGCTCGACTACGCCACGGCCTGGAGCTACGGCCGCACGGAGAGCCTGAACCTGCTGATCCCCGACTTCATGGGGCGCGAATCGGCCACGACCTTCTCGCCCGACGGCGAGGTGGCGGCCGTGCTGAACGAATACGGGCTGCGCGGCGCCGCACAACAGTTGCCGGCCTACTGGGGCAGCCAGCCCTACACCGGCGGCCCGACCTACCTGGGCGCCGCGACCATTTTCCTCGCAGCGCTGGGCATCGCCCTGGCACGCGGACGCAACAAATGGTGGATCGTCGCCGTCTCGGTGCTGATGCTCCTGCTGGCATGGGGACGCAACCTGATGTGGTTCACCGAACTGGCCTTCGACCTGCTGCCCGGCTATAACAAGTTCCGCACCGTCTCGATGGCGCTCGTCGTCGTCCAATGGGCCGTGCCGCTGCTGGGAGCACTGGCACTCATGCGGCTGTGGCGCGGGGAGATCCCGCGCCAGAGGCTGCTGCGGGCGCTGGCATGGGCCGCGGGCGTCACGGGCGGGCTCTGTTTGTTGCTGGCCGTCGCCGGCAGCGCGTTCTTCGATTTCGGCCGCGCGGAAAGCACCGGGATGATGACCGAACAGTTCCGCCAGTTGTTCGAGGCCAACAACATGCAGGATTACCTCCAGCGCGGCATGGATGCCGAAATGGGCATCGCCACGGCCGACGCCATGGCCGCCGAACGCGCTTCGATGATGCAGGCCGACGCATGGCGTTCGCTGCTGATGATCCTGCTCGCCGCGGGCGGCGTGGCGCTGTTCGCCCTGCGCAGAATCAACAAATACGCACTCACGGCACTGCTCGCCGCCGTGATGCTGCTCGACCTGGTGCCGGTCGACTTGCGGTTCATTTCGCACGACAACTTCATTTCGGCGCGCCAGCACCAGGTCACGGCCACGGCCGCCGACAAGGCGATCATGGCCGACAAGGAGCCGGGGTTCCGCGTCTTCAACCTCACGGTCAGCCCCTTCCAGGACGCTACGACCTCCTATTTCCACCGCTCCGTAGGCGGCTACCACGGCGCCAAGCTGGCCCGTTACCAGGATCTGATCGACCGCTACCTGAGCTACCGCAACGACGCCGTTCTGGACATGCTCAACACGCGCTACCTGATCGTGCCAGGCGACGGCGGACAGCCGCAGGCCGTGCGCCGCGCGACGGCCAACGGTCCGGCGTGGTTCGTCGATGGGATCGTCGCAGCCGACACCCGCAGCAGGAGATCGACCTCTTGGGCAGCGTCGATCTGAAAACGACGGCCGTCGCCGCCCCCGCCGACAAGGCGTTCGCCGAGGAGTGGCAGGCGGGCGGACAGGCGGATACGACGCTCGTGCGCGGCATCGCGCTCACGGAGTACCGTCCCAACTACCAGAAATACGAATACACGGCCCCGAAGAGTCGGTCGCCGTATTCTCGGAGATATTCTACGACCACGGCTGGACGGCCTACGTCGACGGCGAGGCGATGCCCGGCTTCCGGGCCGACTACATCCTGCGCGCCATGAAACTGCCCGCCGGCCGGCACCGTCAGTGGCGGTTCCGCGCTCCGGCTGGGCCGCGGCCGAGGCCGTGACGCTCGTCTCGTCGCTCCTGATCCTGCTCGGCGCCGCCGCGGCCTGACATACTGTTTCCGCAAGAAAAGGCATAAGACTATGAAAGACGACAAGCGACTGAAGCGGAAAGTCCGCAACTCCTACATCGTATCGACGGTGAGCATCACGCTCGTGTTGTTCCTGCTGGGCTCGGTGGGCTACCTGATGGTCGCGGCGATGAAGGTCGCCGACACCCTGCAGGAGAGCATCGCCGTGACCGTGGAGCTGGAAAACGGGCTTTCGGACGAACAGAAGGACGCAGTCAACCGGCAGCTCACGGCCGAAGACCTCGTGGCGACGATCGCCTACGTCGGCAAGGAGGAGAAGATCGAGGACGCCGAGTTCCGCAAGATGTTCGCCAGCGAATTCGAGGAAATCCTGGACGAAAACCCGCTGCTCGACTCGTTCGAGCTGACCCTCACGGCCGCCTCGGCCGACAAGGAGCTGCTCGACGGCTTCATCGCCGGCATCTCGAAGATCGCGGGGGTCGAACGGGTGAGCTACCCGGCGCTGATGGCCGAACGGCTGCACGCCACGGTAGGCAAAATCCGGCTGGTGCTGGTGCTCTTCGGCGGGGCGCTGCTCGTCATTTCGCTGATCCTGCTGGGCAACACCATCCGGCTGGCCATCTTCTCGAAGCGCTACCTGATCAATACCATGAAACTCGTCGGCGCCACCAAGTGGTTCATCATGAAGCCCTTCCTCGGCAGCAGCATCACGCAGGGCATCCTGGCCGGACTGGGAGCCTCGCTGCTGTTCGGGCTTTCGGTCTACGGGCTCAACGAAGCCGTCCCCGAACTGCTGACGATCGCCGAGGCGGGCAAGGTCGCCATCATCCTCGGCGCGATGATTGCCGGGGGCATCGTAATCTCGGGGCTTTTCACGATCCTCGCGCTGAACAAATTCATCAACATGAAGTCGAACAAGATATACCTTTATTAAATGAAAAAAGCCAATAACACCCCTCCGGAACAGGAAAATCCCCGTATGCCCCTGACCCGCCGCAACTACATTCTGCTGGCCGTCGGGTTCGCCGTCATCCTCCTGGGCTTCGTGCTGATGGCCGGCGGCGGCAGCGATTCGCCCGACGAATTCAACTACGCCATGTTCTCGTGGCGCCGCATCACGCTGGCCCCGATCCTGGTCATCGGCGGTTTCGTCATCGAGATCTACGCCATCATGAAACGCTTCGAAAAATAATCCGCCCGGCCGTCCCGGCGCCCGGCCTCCGGCGGCCCGTTCCGGCCGAGGCACAGCGCGCCCCCGCACCGGGACTCCCGGTGCGGCGCGACGGCACAGGAGATATACCCGCTTAAATCAGTTATGGACACCTTACAAGCCATCCTGCTCGGTATCGTGCAGGGCATTACGGAATTCCTGCCCGTGTCGAGCAGCGGCCACCTGCAGATCGCCAAGGAGCTGCTCGGCGTGGAACTGGAAGAAAACCTCACGTTCGACGTGGCGCTCCACGCCGCCACCGTACTGAGCACCATCGTGGTGCTCTGGAGCGAGGTGTGGCGTCTCCTGAAGGGTCTCTTCTCGCGCCGTTTCAACGCCGAGCAGGCCTACGTGCTCAAACTCGTGCTCTCGATGATTCCCATCGGCTTCGTCGGCTTCCTGTTCAAGGACCGGATCAACGCCCTGCTCGACGCCCCTATATCCTGGTGATCGTGGGCGCCATGCTGCTGCTTACCGCGACGCTGCTGGCTTTCGCCTACTACGCCAAGCCGCGCCAGAAGGAGACCATCTCCTACCGCGACGCCCTGATCATCGGCCTGGCGCAGGCCTGCGCCGCCATGCCGGGGCTATCGCGTTCGGGGACGACCATCGCCACCGGACTGTTGCTGGGCAACAAAAAGGCCGCCGTGGCACAATTCTCGTTCCTGATGGTGCTGGCGCCGATCCTGGGCGAAACGCTGCTCGAAGCCGCAAGCGGCGATCTCACGGCCGGCATCGCCACGGGCACGCTCGCCGCCGGGTTCGCAGCCTCGTTCATCACGGGGTGCCTGGCCTGCAAATTCATGATCGAGATCGTCAAGCGGGGCAAGCTCATCTGGTTCTCGCTCTACTGCGCGCTGGCCGGCCTGGTATCCATCCTAAGCTATTTCTGCTGATGAAGGAGACACTCGACCTGCGGGGCCTCAACTTCGAGGAGGGCTACATCGCCGTCATCGACAAGCCCCTGAGCTGGACGTCCACCGACGTCGTACGCAAGATCAAGTCCGCGCTCCGC
Source organism: Alistipes sp. (assembly GCA_047233565.1). Taxonomy (GTDB): domain Bacteria; phylum Bacteroidota; class Bacteroidia; order Bacteroidales; family Rikenellaceae; genus Alistipes. Next base: position 36,940 of record JBKSUH010000003.1, on the reverse strand, counting down.
AGGCTCGGCTACCGCAAGATCAAGGTCGGCCACGCGGGCACGCTCGACCCGCTGGCCACGGGCGTCCTTTTGGTCTGCATCGGCCGCGCCACCAAGATGGTCGACGCCCTGCAGGCCGAGGAGAAGGAGTACGTGGCCGACGTCATGCTGGGTGCCACGACCCCCAGCTACGACCTCGAACATCCCGTCGACGCGACCTTCCCCACGCAGCACATCACGCGCGAAAAGGTCCTCGAAGCGCTCTCTTCGCTCACGGGCGAGCGGCTTCAGGAGCCCCTGTTTACTCGGCCAAGAAGATCGACGGCACGCGCGCCTACGAGCTGGCCCGCGCCGGCGAGAGGTCACGATGCGCAAGGCGACGGTCAACATCTACGAACTGGAACTGCTGAGTACGACCTTCCCCGCATCCGCATCCGCGTGCGGTGCAGCAAAGGCACCTACATCCGCTCGCTGGCCCACGAAATCGGACAGGCGCTCGAAAGCGGCGCCCACCTGACGTCGCTGCGCCGCACCGCAGCGGCGGCTTTACGCTCGAAAAAGCCTTTGAATTCGAAGAATTTCTCAAAAATTGCAGGAACTTGAAACAAAATAGGCTTTTTTGCGTATAGAAATTAATCTGTGTTGTTTATTTCGAACGTAAAATAGAGTATTCCACCTATGAAATTATCGCAATACGGGTATGATTTCGCCCCCGAAATGCTGGCGAAACACCCGACGGAAAACCGGGACGATTCGCGCCTGATGGTCATCGACCGCGCCAAAGGCACTATCGAACACCGTATTTTCAAAGACATCATCGAATACTTCGACGAAAAAGACCTCTTCGTATTCAACGACACCAAAGTCTTCCCAGCACGCCTCTACGGCAACAAGGAGAAGACGGGTGCCGAGATCGAGATTTTCCTGCTGCGCGAACTGAACCGCGAACTGCGGCTCTGGGACGTGCTGGTCGACCCGGCCCGCAAGATCCGCATCGGCAACAAGCTCTACTTCGGCGATGACGACCTGCTGGTGGCCGAGGTGATCGACAATACGACCTCGCGCGGGCGCACGCTGCGCTTCCTGTTCGACGGCTCCTACGAGGAGTTCAAGCAGACGCTTTTCAGCCTGGGCGAGACACCGCTGCCCAAATGGGTGCGCGACAAGGTCGAACCCGAGGACGCCGAGCGCTACCAGACGATCTTCGCCGAGCACGAAGGCGCCGTTGCCGCCCCGACGGCCGGCATGCACTTCTCGAAGCACCTGATGAAGCGCATGGAGATCAAGGGCATCGACCGTGCGTTCGTCACGCTGCACGTCGGGCTGGGCAACTTCCGTACGGTCGACGTCGAAGACCTCTCGAAGCACAAGATGGACTCCGAACAGTTCTTCGTGACCGAAGCCGCCGAAGCGGTCAATTCGGCCAAACGCGACGGACACAAGATCGTCGCCATCGGCACCACCGTCATGCGCACCCTCGAAACGGCTGTCTCGACCAACGGCATGATCAAGCCGATGGAAGGATGGACGAACAAGTTCATCTTCGCGCCCTACGAGTTCACGGTGGCCGACGCCATGGTGACCAATTTCCACCTGCCTTACTCCACCCAGCTGATGATGGTTGCGGCGTTCGGCGGCTACGAAACGATCATGAACGCCTATAAGATAGCCAAGGAAGAAGGGTACCGATTCGGCACTTACGGCGACGCGATGCTCATTCTTTAAGATTTTTTCACTATCTTTGCACAATAGACCTCGAAAGATCAAATACTCGAACCATGGCAAATAAGATTCTGTACGTCTGTCAGGAGATTACACCCTATCTTCCAGAGACGGAGGCTTCCGGACTTTGCCGCGCTCTCACGCAGGCGATGCAGGAGCGTGGGAACGAAATCCGTACCTTCATGCCGCGCTACGGCTGTATCAACGAACGCCGGCACCAGCTCCACGAGGTAATACGTCTTTCGGGCATGAACCTCATCATCGACGACAACGACCACCAGCTCATCATCAAGGTCGCCTCGATCCCCGCGGCGCGCGTGCAGATCTATTTCATCGACAACGACGACTATTTCTCGCGCAAGGCCGTGCTGACCGACAGCGAAGGTGCGGAATTCCCCGACAACGACGAACGGGCCATCTTTTTCGCCCGCGGCGTGCTGGAGACGGTCAAGAAACTGCGCTGGACGCCGACCGTAGTCCATTGCCACGGCTGGTTCTCGGGAGTGATCCCGGTCTACCTGAAGCGCATTTTCGCCGACGACCCGATTTTCCGCGACGTGAAAATCGTCGTTTCGCTCTATGCCGACGGCTTCCCCGGGGAACTGGACAAGGGCTTCGCCGCGAAGATCGCCGGCGAGGGGGTCAAGGATAAAAATCTCTCAATTCTCGACGTCCCGTCATACGAAAATCTCTGCCGTTTCGTTATGGAGTATGCCGACGGTGTGGTCGCGGCATCCCCGGATGTCGAACCGAAGGTATTGGAGATCGCCCGCGCAAGCGCAAGCCCGATGCTCGAATACCAGTCGCCCGAAAACAGCGGACTTTTTCGATAATTACAACCGATTTTATGAAGCATTGCAATAATTTCCGCCGCATGTTCCGCGCCGCCGCCGTTCTGCTGCGGTCGCCCTCATGACGTTCGCGGGCTGTACCAAGGTCGACGACACGCTGGGCTCGAACCTCGTGCCGGACAACCAGCAGATGAAGGTGGGCTACACGACGCTCGGCGCCCGGACGCTCGCGGGAAACTCGATGCGGCCAAATACGTCGAGACGCGTCTGTTCCAGAGCGACTCGCTCAAGGCGTCCAACATCTCCTACGGCTACATGGGCTGATGCTCAGCGACACGTTCGGACTCCGCACGGCGGGATTCCTGACCCAGTACCTCAACGTCTACAAGGTTAAGGAGGGCTATTTCGGCTACCGCCCGATCTTCGACTCGGCGCAGATCCTGATCACGATCACCAGCTACGGAAACGACACGCTCACGCCGCAGAAGTACAACGTATACGAGGTCGTCAGCAACAAATACCTGACCGAGAAACCCGTCGAAAGCGGAAAGTCCGAGCGCGACACGACCTTCTACCTCAATTTCGACCCCGTCAAGGCGGGTGTCGTAGGCGACGACGTGCTCTTCACGTTCACCTTCCCCGACGGAAAGGAGACGGGTCCCGCCACCACGTACGCCACCATGAAACCGACCCAGAAGGGACGGGAATTCATCAACCGCCTGATGCTTCAGGAGGGCACGTACAAGGGCGACTATTCGATTTACAGCCTCGACAGCCTCGAACAGTGGGTCGCCGAGTTCAAGGGGCTTTACATCGTCCCGGCCGTCGACCAGACGACCCCCAACAAGGGCAACATCTACGCCACGTCGCTCGACGCTTCGGGCTTCGCGATCTACGGGCGTAACCGCCTGGAGAGCGACCCTACGCTGATCGCCGACACGATTTCGATCCCCTACATTTTCTACGACTCTTCGGTCGACTACGGCAACGTGTCGGTCAACACCATCCGCCACGACTACGGCATGGCGACCAGCACTGACGCCAAGTTCGACATCGCCGACGCCAAGGAGGAGGCCGGAAAACCGATCACCGACCACCCGACCACGACCAGATCTATGTCGAGGGCATGGGCGGCGTGGTAACCGCCATCACGTTCGACAAGCCCTTCTTCGACGCGCTGGAAGCCAGATCGTCGCAGGCAACGAGGGCGCCCAGAACTTCAGACGCTCGCCATGACTCAGGTCCGCATGTCGATCTACTTCAAGGGCAGCAATTACACTGGACGAAGCTGACCGACATGGCGCATATGATCGGGGAGATGGACAAGTCGCAGACCGTCTGGGCCTCTACACCAACTACAAGACGCTTTCGGCCATTCCCGACTACGCCTATGCCTACGAGCAGAACTACAGCACGACGCTCGCTTACGGCGGCTACATCAACCGCAGCCGCGGCTGCTATGTGATGGACATCACGGGTTACGCCCAGAGTCTGTGGAACAGCTACCGGTCCGCCAAGGCGGAACTCGGCGGACGCTCCGTGGGACGAGCTGAAGGAAGATCAAGAACCGCACGATCTATCTGGGTCCCGAAGCCTACAGCGTCTATACGACGACGTACAGCGTCCTTCAGGGCATGACGCCCGACGGCGTGACCGGAGGACGTTCCGATCAGATCGACGTCACGTACAACCTGATCAAATAAGAGACAAACAGCCTGAAAAGCGAAACCTAAGTGTGACATACTTAGGTTTTCGCATTTCTGAAAGTAACATACACGCATGCGGAAAATTTAGTAATCGTCGAGTCCCCGGCCAAGGCAAAAACCATCGAGAAGTTCCTCGGCAAGGACTATATCGTCAAGTCGAGTTTCGGACACATCCGCGACCTGTCGAAAAAAGACCTGGGCATCAATATCGACGACGAGTTCAGGCCCGTCTATGAAATCCCGGGCGACAAGAAGAAAGTGGTGGACGAACTGACCAAGCTGGCCAAGAGCAAGACCGTATGGCTGGCGTCCGATGAAGACCGCGAAGGAGAAGCCATCGCATGGCACCTGACCGAAGTGTTGGGGCTCCCCGTCGACCAGACCAAGCGCATCGTCTTCCACGAAATCACCAAGCGGGCGATCCTCGAAGCCATCGAGAACCCCCGCACGGTCAACATGGATCTGGTCAACGCACAGCAGGCACGCCGTATCCTCGACCGCCTGGTCGGTTTCGAGCTTTCGCCCGTGCTGTGGAAGAAAGTGCGGCCGTCGCTTTCGGCCGGCCGCGTGCAGAGCGTCGCCGTACGGCTGATCGTCGAGCGCGAGCGCGAGATCATCGCCTTCCGCTCGGCACCCTATTTCCGCGTCGTGGCACAGTTCTACGCGGCCAACGACCCCGAAAAGACCCTCTTCAAGGCCGAACTCTCGTCGCGCTTCGAAACGCAGGCCGAGGCCGAGGCATTCCTCCGCAGTTGCATCGGCGCCACTTTCACCGTGTCGAAAGCCGAAGAGAAACCCGCACAGCGTTTCCCGGCGCCGCCCTTCACGACCTCGACGCTCCAGCAGGAGGCGGGCCGCAAGCTGGGCATGTCCGTTTCGCAGACGATGTCCGTCGCCCAGCACCTCTACGAGCAGGGTCTCATCACCTACATGCGTACCGACTCGGTAAACCTCTCGCAACAGGCACTGGCCCAGTGCAAGGAGGAGATCACGAAACTCTACGGCGAAAAATATTCGTCGTGGCATAACTACAAGACCAAGACCAAGGGTGCCCAGGAGGCGCACGAAGCCATCCGCCCGTCGTATATTGACCGGCAGTCAATCGAGGGCACCCCGGCCGAAAAGAAACTCTACGACCTGATCTGGAAGCGCACCGTAGCCTCGCAGATGGTCTGCGCCGAACTCGACCGCACAACCATTGTGATCGACATGTCGGGGTCGTCGCAGCAATTCGTCGCCACGGGCGAAGTCGTCCGCTTCGACGGCTTCCTGCGCCTCTACTCCGAATCCACGGACGACGACCAGGCCGCCGAAAGCGGCGAAGGGCTGCTCCCCAAAATGGCACAGGGCGACGAACTGCTTTCGACGCAGATCACCGCCACGGAACGCTTCACGCAGGCCCCGGCACGTTACAACGAAGCCTCGCTGGTCAAGCGCCTCGAAGAGCTGGGCATCGGACGCCCCTCGACCTACGCGCCGACCATCACGACGATCATCAACCGCGGCTACGTGGTCAAGCAAAACAGGGAGGGGCAGAAACGCAACTACGTGCAAATGACCCTCACGGGCGACAAGCTCGCCACGAAAAACCTCTCGGAAAGCTACGGCAAGGAGAAGAACCGCCTTTCGCCGACGGACATCGGCATGGTCGTCAACGACTACCTCGAAACGCAGTTCAAGCCGATCATGGACTATAACTTCACGGCCAGCGTCGAAAAGGAATTCGACCGCATCGCCGACGGCGACATCACGTGGGTGAAGATGATCCACGATTTCTACGGCCCCTTCCACCAGATGGTCGACACCGCCATCGGCACGCAGACCGACAAGAAGAGCCAGGCACGCATCCTGGGCAACGACCCCAAGACGGGGCATATCGTCAAGGCACGCATCGGCCGCTACGGCCCGATGGTCGAGATCGAAGGCGAGGAGGGGCAGAAAGGCCGCTTCGCCTCGCTCAAAAAGGGCCAGCTAATCGAGTCGATCACGCTAGAGGAGGCGTTGGCGCTCTTCGCGCTGCCCCACGACCTGGGCCAGCTCGACGGCGAAGAGCTCTCGGTGGGCATCGGCAAATACGGGCCCTACGTGCGCCACGGCAAATCGTTCGCATCGCTGCAGAAGGGCGACGACCCCTACACGCTTACCTACGAGCGGGCCGTGGAGATCGTCCATGCCCAGCAGGCGGCGGCCGCCGCGGCCAACACTCCGCTGCGGAGCTTCCCCGAAGAGCCCGACATGCTGGTCAAGAACGGCCGTTACGGACCCTATATCGCCTACAAAGGCAAGAACTACCGCCTGCCGAAAGGCGCCAAGCCTGAGACGCTGACGCTCGAAGAGTGCCGGAAAATCGTCTCTTCCTCGAAGAAGTAACCGAACACCAATACCCAAACAGCACAAGCGATGAAAAAATTCCTGCTGACAGCCCTTGCGTGCTGCACCGCACTTGCGGCGCGGCACAGACCCCGACCGACCGAGCCGAAGGCTACCGGTTCACCGACGTCAAACTTATCCCCATGACCCCGGTCAAGGATCAGAGCCGTAGCGGCACCTGCTGGTGCTACTCGACCCTTTCGTTCCTCGAAGGGGAAATCCTGCGTGCGGGAGGCGCCCCCGTGCACCTCTCCGAAATGTGGATCGTCCGCCATACGTTCATGGAGAAAGCCGTGAAATACATCCGCATGCACGGCGAGATCAACTTCGCCGAAGGCGGGGCCTCGCGCGACGTGACGGAAGGCATCCGCAACTACGGCATCGTCCCGTTCGAAGCCTATCCGGGCTTCAACTACGGCACCGAGAAAGCCGATTTCCACGAACTCTCGCGCGTGCTGAAAGCCTACCTCGACGCAGTGATGGAGGCCAGCACCAAATCTTCGAACAAGCCGCTCTCGACGGCTTGGAAACGGGGTTTCAACGCCATCCTGGACGAATATTTCGGCCCGATGCCCGAGACCTTCACCTATCAGGGCAAGGAATACACGCCCCGGACGTTCGCCGACTCGCTGCCGATCGACATCGACGACTATATCGACATCAGTTCGTTCACACACCACCCCTTCTATACGCAGTTCATCATCGAGGTGCCCGATAACTGGATGTGGGGCACGGTCTACAACCTTCCGCTCGACGAAATGATGGCCGTCGTGGACAATGCACTGGAAAACGGGTATCCCGTCGCGTGGGGCACCGACGTAAGCGAAAAGGGATTCAGCCGCACCAAGGCGATCGGTATCGTACCGGCCGCCGACCTCGAAGGCATGGGCGGCACCGAAGCCGAGCGCTGGGGAAAACTGACCCAGAAGGAGAAGGATGACGCACTCTACAAGTTCGACAAGCCGGGCAAGGAGCTCGCCATCACCCAGGAGATGCGCCAGGAGGCTTTCGACAACTACGGAACCACCGACGACCACGGCATGGTCATCATGGGTACGGCCACCGACCAGGCAGGCAACCACTACTACAAGGTGCAGAATTCATGGGACGTACGTCCGCCCTACGACGGATTCTGGTATTTCTCGCGCCCGTTCGTCGCTTACAAGACAACCTCGGTCATGGTCAACAAGCACGCCCTGCCCAAAGAGATCGCCAGGAAGCTGGGCATCAAATAACCCGGGCGCAACGACAACAGCCCCGGAGAAGCCCCTGCCGCCAAGCGGCGGGGAGTCCGAAACGAAAAGCGGCCTGACTTTGACAGTCGGGCCGCTTTCGTATATCGAAGTTTTAACTCTTTTCCGAAAATAAAAGGGAGATATTACATCTCGCGCAGTTTGATGCTCTCTCCCAACATAATCAGGGCGGTGCGTAACCACTCATTGATCCTTGCTTTCATACTAAATAATTTTAAATAATTCTTAAAATATTTTATCATTTAAGACGAGGCAAAAGTATGCGCGGAAACCAAACTTCCAAATATTTTATTAAGATTTTTTAAAATTTGTAATTTTTTGAATAAATCTCTATTCTCGATTCACGCCCAGCAGACGGGCCAGCTCAACAGCCTGCAAGGACAATTTTCAATCCTTTCAATTCAACGACCCGATCTCGCGAACGCGAATGCCGCGATGTCGAATCGGCGAAGAAAGTCCGCGCAGCGGTGCCGAATTCGGCCTGTGTCAGGTCGCACTGCGCAAACTCGACACGTTCGAAACGGCAGTCCCGAAAGCGCGCCATGCATCGACAGCCCGCAAAACGCACCCGGCAGCCGAAGGCGAAATTGGCGAACTCGCCCTTGCAACGTTCGAACGGCAGGTGGTTGAGCGCGGTTTCGCGAAATTGTTCCCGAAGTTTGCAGTCGGCGAACCGACGCGGTGGAACTGCACCCAGCAATCGGCGTTCGAGAATCGCAGTTGCGGAAACCACGTCCGAAAACTGCGAACGGGCAAGAACACGCTCCCGCGAAGGGACAGCCCGGAGAGTGAGGCATCCTCGCACCGGGTGCTCGCGGTCGAGCGATGCGAGTCCGCAGCGCGGAACGAAGCGTCGGCGATCTCTCTCGTCACGGGTCATCGAACGGATCAGCGGGCTGCGACTCCCGAGCAGTTCGGTGCGGCGATCCATGGGCGGCAATTGGAGATTGCCGCAAAGGTATAGAATTTACCCGTTTCGACTACTTCCGAGGTTGATTGTTCATTTTGCGCAACCGAAATATTGGTTATCTTTGCTGTCGACTCAGCTCAAATCTGAAAAGACTGTTTCTTCTCCTCACCGTTTTGCTGACGACAGCTGCGCGCGTCGGCCCAGAACAGGACACCTCGAAGGAGAATTTCCATCGACCGAAACTGCTTTCACAGATCGGACAGGCCGAGGCGCCCGACGCCAGGCCGCCGGATGGCCGACACTCAGCCTTCACCGCCCGGGAAACGTCGGGGCTGATCCGCCGCATCATCGACTATTACAGCCGTTCGAACGTGGACCGCACCTTCGAAAAGAAGATCGACTGGAGCATCGCCCCGGACCAACTACTCTCGACGTAGGCTTCGGTCGGTTCCTGCGGCGGACTCTACCGGCTCGACCGCACCGACTCGGTCACCGCCCGTCGAACATTTCGATTTACGGCAACTCACGACCGAAATTCGTGCTGCTGCGCTTTTCGGGCGACAACATCTCAACACAACAAACAGCGGCTGAGCTACTCGGGCGCATTCGTCTACTTCCCGGCGCTTCTACGGCGTGGGCTACAACGCCGGCGCGGAGGGCTACGCACAGGAGCTCACCACCACGATGGGCATCTTCCGCATCTCCTACTGCACGGCGCTCGCCGGACGCTTTTACATCGGCGTCAGCGGGGGCATCGACTACACCGGGGCGAAGTACAAAGACACAGGCATGGTCGCCTATATGAAGAATGTCAAAGCCGACGTAGACGCCGGGAAGCCGGTTCCGGGTGGCAGGATGGGCGAACTCTACACCCTCTGGCAGGAGGGGCGCTACGACCCGGCCAAGCAGGATCCCTTCTCGAATTACATTACCGAATCGGGCGACAATCCGAACGCCTTCAACACCAGCCTCGGCCTCTTCGCCCAATACGACACGCGCGACGTGACATTCAACGCTTCGAGGGGCATCTTCATCAAGGCCGAAGCCAAGTGGTATCCCGAATGGCTGGGCAATACGCGCCGCAACTTCGGACGCTTCACCCTGACCTTCGACTTCTACCGGAAACTCTGGAAAGGCGCCATCTTCGCCTACGACCTCTACGCCGACTTCACGGCCGGCACCCCTTCGTGGCACATGTACGCCAAGATGGGCGGCATGGAACGCATGCGCGGCTACTACGAAGGGCGCTACCGCGACAAAAGGCTCGTCGAGACGCAGATCGAGCTGCGCCAGAAAATCTACCGCCGCCACGGCGTCGTAGCCTGGATCGGCGGCGGACAGGTCTGGGGCACCGACAAATTCCGGTGGGACAATACGCTCTACAGTTTCGGCTGCGGCTACCGCTTCGAATTCAAGAACCGCATGAACATCCGTCTCGACTACGGCTGGGGCGTCTACGGCAACCACAACCTCCCGTGGGACCGCAAACGCTCCTCGGCATTCCTCTTCACCGCTTCGGAAGCCTTCTGAGACAACGGCAATCCGGCCACTCTTCCGGCAGACGCAGCAAATCCCGACTCCATCCCACAAGCAACCCCGCAGGCAGCCCCTCGGTCCCTCCGGCCTTATCCTCATCCGCTCCGGCAATCCTAACCCCGGTTCCGCCCCCGCATTCCCCTCGACTTCCAGCTTCAGCCGCACGGCTCCCAGCAGGATTTTAGAGGATTATTATCGGGTACACGCCCCGAAACTACAAAATATATACAACGATAAACCCGTCGGCGCGCTTAAGCGAAAGCCGCAGCGGCTCCCCGTCCGCGATACGCCCCACGACGACTCCGGCTTCGAAATCGACCGCCTCGACATGCAGGTCGTAGAGCATATCCAGCCCCGGCCGCCCGGCATATTTGTACAGGGTCTCCTTCGCGCACCAGACTGCGGCCGGCAGCAACGGATCGTCAGAAAGCGCCCGCTCGGCAGGCGACATGTAACGCGACGCGGCGCGGCTGAAATCCCGCGATTCGGGTTCGACATCGACGGCGCACGGCGCATCCGATATGCAGACCGCCACCCGGCCCGGACAATGCGAAACCCCGATATGCACCTCGCGCCCCCGAATGACGGGCGCTCCGTCTCATCATAGGCGATCGGCACGTCGTCCCCCAGCTCGCGGCGCACGACGGCGCGCCACGTCAGGAATTCCCTGCGGCGGCGTTCGCGCAGAAACTCCTGCGCGGCGGCCCGCTCGCCGGGCGTCACCGCGCGGCGGCTACTCCGGCCTCGTCCATCGGCGGCTCTATGAAGAGTGCCTTTCCCATCGTTCACTGCAAGTCCACACGGATTTTATCGACACGGTGCCCGTCCATCTCCTGCACCGTAAAACGGATGTCGTGCGACGTAAAGACATCGCCCTTGCGGGGGAAGTCGCGTTTGAGTTCGAGCATCAGCCCGGCGAGGGTCTCGGCATCGCCCTTTACGTCGGCAAAGGTCTCCTCGTCGATTCCCAGCACCCGTTCGAAATCGCCCAGGAGGCTCTTGCCGTCGAAGATGAAACATTTTTCGTCGAGCCGCGTGAAGAACTTTCGTCGGCATCGCTTTCGTCCGAAATCTCGCCCACGATCTCCTCGATAATATCTTCCAGCGACACCAGCCCCAGCGTCGAACCGTACTCGTCGACGACGATCGCCATGTGCACCTTGTTCGACTGGAAGTCGCCCAGCAGGTCGTTGATCTTCTTATGCTCGGGCACGAAATAGGGCTTGCGCACCAACTGCTGCCAGCCGAATTCGTTGCCGTGGTTGATATAGGGGAGCAGATCCTTGACATAGAGCGTCCCCCTGATATTGTCGATATCCTCTTCGTATACCGGGATACGCGAAAAACCCGACCGGATGATCGTCTGCTTGACGGTCTCGTAATCGTCCGTCACCGAGAGCGCCGTAATGTCCACGCGGGGTTTCATGATCTCCTGCACCTCGGTATTCACGAAGTTGACGATCCCCGACAGCATCACATGCTCCTCAGGACTCGAACTCTGGGTCATGTCCACCGCGTCGGCCAGCTCGTCGAGCGAAATCTCGCTCTTGTGCGAAGCCTCTCGCTGATGCGGCTGCTCGTCCGCACCAGCGCATAGGAGATCGGATAGAAAATCCACCGCAGCACCGTGAGGGGCCGCGCGGCGAACTGCGCGAAGCGCACGGGATGGTCTGCGCCAGCACCTTGGGCAGTATCTCGCCGAAGAGCAGCAGCAGAAAGGTCACCAGTACGGTCTTGAAGAGGAATTCGAACCGCAGGAAGGTGAAAACCGAATCTATGATGCTCGACGTGAGGATGACGATGCAGATATTCACCAGATTGTTCACCACGAGAATTGTCGCCAGCAACAGGTCACGTTCGTCAGCAGGCGGAGCACCGCCTCGGCCGACGCCGTCGTGCGTTTGCGCAGGCGGCGTATATCGTTGTGCGACAATGAAAAACGAAGTTTCAGCGCCCGACACGAGCGCCGAAACGCACAGCAGGCCAGCGTCACCGTACACAGTACGGCGATATGGGGCGAAAACCCGTTAAACGTAATCCACGAAGTTGTAGTCTCCTCCAAACCGGCGGTCTATTAGTTAATCAAAAGCGATCCGCCCTGCGCATCCTGCTGCGCCTGCTGGCCGGCATCGTTCTCCTCCTTCAGCACCTCCTTGCGTCCGCCGGGCATCTGCACGACGAATTTCGAGTTGCGCGACTGATAGGCGGGCTTGCTCAGCAACAGTTCGATGTTGCTGTAACGCGTCGATTTCGCCCCAGCATCACCTGTTCGGGCGCCGCTGCAGGCGGCTGGGGGTACGACCGGCTTGATCGGCTCCAGCACGGGAGCCACCGGGCCCCTTCACCGGCTCGACATTCCGCACCGGAGGAATGATCTGCTTCATCGTCCCCGCCGCCGATACGTCGCCCGCGAATCCCGTGGCCACGACCACCAGTTCGATGGCGTTGCCCAGCTGGGGCTTCTCGCTCGTACCCCAGATAATATTGGCGTTGTGTATCACGCCGTTGTCGTCCTGCACGCTGGCATGCGCCTGGATATACTCCAGAATGCGCACCACCTCCTCGTACATCAGCGAGTCGGCGTTCGACACCGAAATGTTCAGCAGGATATTCTTCGCACCCGAGATCAGGTTGTGATCCAGGAGCGGCGAACGCAGCGAAGCCTCGGCTGCAGTCTCGGCGCGGTTGTCGCCTTCGGCCGTAGCCACGGCCATATGCGCGCGGCCGCTATCGCGCATCACCTTCGACACATCGGCGAAGTCGACGTTCACCAGGTCGCTTTCGACCGTGATGATCTCGGCGATGCCCTTCGCCGCCGAACACAGGATGTCGTCGGCCTTGCCGAACGCCTGCTTGAGCGACAGGCGTCCGTATATTTCGAGAATATTCTCGTTATTGATGATCAGCAGCGAATCCACGTTCTGCCGCAGCTCCTCGATGCCCCTGAAAGCCTGCTCGTAGCGGATCTTGCCTTCGACGGCCAGCGGCGAAGTGACGATCGCCACGGTCAGCAGTCCCATCTCCTTGGCCAGCTTGGCGATGACGGGCGACGCGCCCGTACCCGTTCCGCCGCCCATGCCCGCCGTGATGAACAGCATCCGAGTCCCGGCCTCTTCGAGGTGCTGGCGGATTTCAGGCAGCGACTCGACTGCGGCACGGCGGCCGTTCTCCGGGTCGTTCCCCGCACCGAGACCTTCGGCTCCGAGCCGTATCTTCTGCTCCACGGGACTCTTGTCCAACGCCTGCTGGTCGGTATTGCAAACCATGAACGTCACGCCCCGTATACCCAGGTTCCACATATGGTTCACGGCATTCCCGCCGGCACCGCCGACACCTACCACCATAATGATCGACCCGTCCGTCTTCGGGGCTTTGATTTCCGACATCAATTCGTCTGTCATATCTCTTTACTCCTTTCTCCACATTCTTAACTATAAATCATTCCCGCAGCCGGCTTCCCGTCTGCAGTTCCCGACATCCGCTGAATCCCGCCGTCCGAATCTTCGTCGGCACCCGCGGCATCTACCCATTCCCGCCGACCGTTCACAGTCCGCGGCATCTACAGACTCCGCCATCCGGCTCTCCGTCCGCAATCCGCGGAATTCAAAACCGCTGCCCGGCGTCCCGTCCGCAGCTCCCGGCATCCGCGGCATCCGCCGTCCGCTGAATCCCGCCGTCCGAATTTCCCCGGCTGTCCGCCACATCTGCAGAAACCGCTCCCCGGCCAAAACCGGCGTTAACCGCGGCCGCATCGCCGGACCTTCACATCGCCGAACCGTCCCCGCAAACACGAAATTCATGCCGCAAACACCGCCGTAAGACCGCCGCGTGGGCCGGACACCGGGGCGCGGCAAATTATCCCTTAAATCTCTTCGTCCTCGGCCGCCGTGAAACTCTTGTTGATCTTGTCGAAGGTCTTCTGGAAAATCGAGCCCCAGTCGCGCTTGCGCTTGGGTTCGATCACCGGGGCCTCCTCACGTTCCGCAGCGGCATCCTCCTCCGCCTCTTCCGCCGCCGGAGCTGCGGGCGGCGCCTGCACAGGCTGCTGGAAGCGCGGCGTGTGGCGGAACTCAGGAGCGGGCTGCGGCTGCGGGGGCCGGAAGCCCTGCTGTTCCGCAGGCCGGGCCACGGGCCGCTCGACAAATGCGCAGGCACCCTGTTCGGCGCCCTTGAGCAAAATACCGACCGCCGTGGCATAGGCCGGGTCTACGACCTTTTCCCTCGACTCCTCCGCAACGCCGGTTTCGGCCGATGCGATGCGCACGTCCATGCCCGTCACGCGGCGGAACAACTCGTCCACATCCTTCAGCTTGGCCGAACCTCCCGTCAGGACAATGCCGTAAGCCAGCTTGCCGGCATACCCCGAATCCCGGATTTCCTGCAATACGAACTCCGCAATGTCCGTGGCACGGGCTTCGATCACCGTCGCCAAGTTGCGCAGCAGGATGTCCTTCGCTTCGCGGGCCGTGCGGCCGTTGACGCGAATCAGTTTGTCCTCCGGGGCCAGGTCGGCCACCGCCGAACCGTATTTCTGCTTGAGGCTTTCCACATGTTTCTCGGGCACGCTCATCGTGCGGATGTCGCGGTTGATGGCCATGGCCCCCATCGGGATCGTGGCGATATAACGCACCACATTGCGGTAATAAACCGCCACGTCCGTCACGCCGCCGCCGATGTCGACCACCGCTACGCCCTCCTCCTTCTCGTCGGGCAGCAGCACGGCCTCGGCCGTGGCGATGGCGTTCGACGTCACGCCCAGCATCTTTATGCCGAGCCGCTTGAGCGCCATATCGAGCCGCTGCATCGGCGTGCGCAGGCAAAGGATGAAGTTGAACGTCGACGAGAGTTTCTTGCCGAACGACCCCACGGGGTTCTTGACCTCCTGGTTGTCGTCGACCACATAGTTCTGGGGCACACGCTCCATGATGGTCTCGTCGTCGGGCGCCTGCACGTTCCGCATGCGGTCGAACAGCGCGTCGACGTCCTTCTGGTTGACGCCGTTCTGGGGATCGTAGACGAAAACATGATCCGTATGGCGCGCACAGCGCACGAAATCGCCCGAAATACCGGCATAGGCCTCCGTGATCCGGATCCCCAGCTGCTCTTCGGCTTCGGACATGGCTTCGCGGATGGCGCGGCTCACCAGTTCGATATTCTCGATCTTGCCCGCGTTGACCCCCTCAACGGGCTTCGACACGACGCACACCACATCGAGCCGCTCTTCGGCGGCCTTCTCGCCGACAGCCACCACGACGTTCGACGAGCCCAGGTCGACGGCAACGGTATAATTCTTTCTTTCCACGGTATATTTCCTTTTTATTTCTTGCAAACCACCTGATCCTTGTATCTGATATCTATCGTCCTGTACGCATCCCAGCCGATGTTCTGCAACCCGTTGCGGTAGAAGCGCAGCAACTTGTCGAACTTACGCTCCACCTGCTCGATGCGCCCGAAAAGAATGGTGTGGCGTCCGCTCTGCGGCACCAGCTCCACCTCCAACGCTCCGCTGGGGGTCGTCCGAGCCGCAATCTGCACCACTTCCGACCTCCAGAAATCGTCCTCTTCGACGAACTCTACAAAGGTAAGGAGTTTCATGAAATCTTCGTAGCTTTTCTCCAACTTTTTTTGTTTCAGCCGCTCGGCCTCCTGCTGCCGTGCGATACGGTCGATCCCCTGCTGGATCATACGCGCCTCGTAGCGGTATTTGCGGCGCATTTCGACCTTGTGGCGGCGCAGTTCGCCGACCCGTTTGTCGAACTCGGCCGAGCTTTCCAGCCGCCACCACTGTTTCTTGATGCGCATGCGGCGCAGCGCCGATATGTTGCGGTCGTTCTGCAGTTCGCGCCGGAAGAAGGGGTACTTCTCACGCTCCAGCTCCGCGATCCGCTTGTCGATCTTCGCCCGTTCGAGGTCGATATGCCCGCGCACGGAGCCGACGAACGACGCGGGAAACGGCGGACGGTAAGCCCCCGTCACCACCGGCACGTAGAGCGACGAGGCGCGCGGCGCGGCGAACACTAGCCTTCGGGCGTGACGTACGAATCCACGCCGTCTGTCAGCAGCCGCAGCAGGGGCCTGCGCTGGCTGATGTCGATATGCAACACGCTGCCGTAAGTCACATAGGCGTCCACGCGCTCCACGAATCCGTTTTTGGCGATCAGGGCCTCGATGGCCGCCAGCTCTACCGCATCAACTGCCTGCCGTTCGTCTTGATTCCGCTGTGCGCGATCCACTCGCGCACCATGCGCCCCGACACCAGATAGCCCATCGACGAGCTGTCCACCACCTCGATCTCGACCCTGCCGACCTTCTTCGGCACGCAACCTCCCGCCGCCGTCCCCGCATAAATGACATATGCGGCCACGGCGCCCACAAAGCGTGAGCGTGCGTATCAGGTATTTTCAAACTCGTCTTTATTCTCTGATTATCCGTCGTTTCATCTCGCGGTTTTACATTCGGCCCGGCGGACATGCGCCCGCCGCCGGTCGGCTAACTCTTCGCTCCAGCTTTTCGGCCAGCGCCTCGCAGCAGGCGTCGATATTGCCCGCCCCGAAGCTCACCACCACGTCCGTATCCATCGCCGCGACCGTATCGGCCAGCGCCTCCCTGCCGACGATGCGGCACGGCACGGCCACGTGCCGGGCGATGAGCTCCGACGTGACGCCGGGGATCGGCTCCTCGCGCGCCGGGTAAATCGGCAGCAGCACCACCTCGTCGGCATGCGACAGCGACTCGGCGAACTCTTCGTAGAGGTCGCGCGTGCGGGTGTAGAGGTGGGGCTGGAACAGCGCCGTAATGCGCCGTCCCGGAAACATCTTCTGCACGGAGGTCAGTGTCGCCGCCAGTTCGCGCGGATGGTGCGCGTAATCGTCCATGTAGACCTGCCTGGGGGTGTTGACATAGAATTCGAACCGGCGCTTCACGCCCGAGAACGACGCCAGCGCCCCGCGCAGGGCGTCCGCATCCAACGCAACCCCTTCGGCCCTGGCCGCGCACCATACCGAGGCCACGGCCGCCACCGAATTTTCAATGTTGACCCAGCCCGGAATGCCCAGCGTGCAGCCTTCGACCACACCGCCCGGCACTACGATGTCATATCGGTAATGGCCTCCCTCGAGCAGCTGCACGTTACGGGCATAGAAGTCGCACGGCACGTCGTACGAATAGCGGTACACCGTAATCTGCGGATTGTCCACCACAATGTCGACCCCTTGCTTGATGACGAGGAATCCGCCGGGGCGTATCTGCCGCACGAACTGCGCGAAAGCCTCCTTCACCGCATCGTGCGTCCCGTAAATGTCGAGGTGGTCGGCGTCGGCCGACGTAACCACCGCCACATCGGGATAGAGCCGCAGGAACGAACGGTCGAACTCGTCGGCCTCGACGGCCAGCCGCCCGCCCGCGCCCAGCACCAGATTGCCGCCGAAGTTCTTCGATATTCCGCCCAGAAAAGCGCTTCCTCCGCCCGTCACGCCGCGGTTGAGCCACGCCACGAGCGTCGAGGTCGTGGTCTTGCCGTGCGTCCCCGCCACGGCCATCACATACTTGCCCTCGGCAGATGTCCCAACATCTGCGAACGCTTCTCGACGCAGAACCCGTGACTCACGAAATATTGATACTCCCGTGCTCCTGCGGCACGGCCGGGGTATACACCACCATCGTCGCCGCCGGGTCGAGAAACTCCGCGGGAATCCGCCGCACGTCGTCCTCGAAATGAATCGCAGCACCTTCGGCCGCCAGTTCGTCCGTCAGATGCGAGGGGTGCGGTCGTAACCGGCCACCCGCTTGCCTTCATGCAGGAAATAACGCGCCAAGGCGCTCATGCCGATGCCGCCGATTCCCAGAAAATAGATATTTTGAAACTCCATCCGATTAAGTTTTATCGTTCTCCGCACCGCTCCTCCCTCCGCACGGTCCCCGCCGCATTCATCGCCCGCACGGCAAAAACACCGCCGCGCGGCGCAGGGAAACGTCGGAAGCGGCGCTATTTCATTACCTTTTCGATTTCATCCACGATCCGCTCCGCCGCATCGGGGCGCGCCAGCTTTTCGAGGTTTTCGCTCATCGTCCGCAAAGCCTCCTTGTCCGAGAGCAGCTCCATCGCCCGCCTCATGGCCGCCGTCCGGGCCTCGGCATCGGGCACCACGACCGCCGCGCCCTTGGCTTCCAGCGCCTTGGCATTCTTGGTCTGATGATCCTCGGCCACATTGGGCGAGGGCACGAACAACACGGGCTTCGCCACCAGACACAACTCCGAGACAGTCCCCGCCCCGCTGCGCGAGGAGGACCAGATCGGCCGCCGCATAGGCATAGTCCATGCGGTCGATGAAGGCCCCCTGCCAGATATTCGCAACCGGATGCGCCGCCAAGAACGCCTGCATCTCGCGCTCATAATATTTGCCCGTCTGCCAGATCACCTGCACGGGAGCGTCCGCGCCTTCGAGCGCGAGTATCCACGCCTTCATCATCTCGTTCAGCGACCGCGTTCCGAGCGATCCGCCCACTACCAGCACCACCGGGAGCTCCGCCCTAAAGCCGTAATAGGCCAACGCCTCGCCGCGGTCGGCACCCTCTTTCGAGAAACGCCCCCGCAGGGGGTTGCCCGTCATCGTGATCTTACCGGGCGCGAAGAACCGATCCATGCCCTCATAGGCGACGCAGATCCGCTGCGCCCTCCGGGCCAGGATCTTGTTCGTCAGCCCCGCGTAGGAGTTCTGCTCCTGGATCACGGTCGGTACCCCCAGCCGCTGTGCGGCCCACAATACCGGGGCGCTGGCGTAGCCCCCGAAGCCCACCACCGCATCGGCCCCGAAATCGCGGATGGTCTTTTTCGCCATCCGGATGCTCCGGAGCACCTTCAGCGGCACCGCGAGGTTGTGCCAGTCCATGCGCCGCTGCAGACCCGCTATGGGCAGTCCCACGATGCGGTAGCCCAGCGCGGGCACCTTCTCCATCTCCATCTTGCCCTCGGCGCCCACGAAGAGAATCTCGACCCCGTCGCCGAACCGCCGTTTCAACGCTTCCGCAACAGCCACGGCCGGATAGATATGTCCGCCCGTTCCGCCGCCCGAAAGGATGATTTTCCTTGTCATGCTATTTTATCTTTTTACTTACAATCAATATCTTTCAACCCGCCTCCGACTGTCCGAAGATCCGACGGCCCGTCAACCCGAAAGCCCGAAGATCCCGACAACTCAAAGGCCCGACCGCGGCACCGCCCCGGCGGCCCGGCCCGAAGCCCCGACAGCCTGCTAACCCGGCAGCCCGCTAATCCGAGGGCCGTCCCCGGCGGTCCGGAAACCCGGCGGTCCGGAAACCCGGCGATCCGAAACCCGGCGATCTGAAAACCGGGTGCAGACTTCCGCCCCGGACAACATTCCAAGGCAAGCCGCCTGCAAAATTACGAATTCTTTCCGTTCGCCGCCCTTTCGTCCTCCTTTTACCGCCCCCAGTTTCCCGGTCCAGCGAGCGGTAGTTGATCGCTTCGGCCACATCGGCCGCCGCTATGGTTTCGCGCCCCGCCAGATCGGCGATCGTGCGGGCCACTTTCAGAATGCGGTCGTAAGCCCGCGCCGAGAGCGACAGCCGCTCCATGGCCCGCTCCAGCAGCGCCGCCGAAGCGGCGTCCGGCCGACAGTATTCGCGCAGCATCGCCACGTTCATCATGGCGTTGGTATGCACGCCCTCCGTCCCCGCGAAACGCGCCGCCTGCACCTCCCGCGCCCGCACGACCCGCTCGCGGACCGCGGCGCTCGGCTTGCCGGGCGCCGCCGCCGAAAGTTCGGCCGCCGGCACGGGCGTCACCTCCACATGCAGGTCGATCCGGTCCATCAGCGGTCCCGAAATCCGGCTCATATAGCGGTGCACCGCCCCGGCGAACATACGCACTCCTTCGCCGGATGGTTGTAATAGCCGCACGGACAGGGTTCATCGCCGCCACCAGCGTAAAGTTGGCGGGATATTCCACACTGTATTTCGCCCGCGAGACGGTCACCCTCTTCTCCTCCAGCGGCTGCCGCAGCACCTCCAGCACGCTGCGCCCGAATTCGGGCAGCTCGTCGAGAAACAGCACCCCGTTGTGGGCCAGCGACACCTCGCCGGGCCGCGGCGACTGTCCCCCGCCGATCAGCGCCGCCTGCGAAATCGTATGGTGCGGCGCCCTGAAAGGCCGCCGCGCCAGCAGGCCGCCCGCCGCCATATTCCCGGCCACGGAGTGTATCTTGGTGGTCTCCAGCGCCTCTTCGCGCGACAGCGGCGGCAGGATGGTCGGCATCCTGCGGGCCAGCATCGTCTTGCCCGAACCCGGCGCCCCGATCATCAGCACGTTGTGACCGCCCGCGGCGGCTATCTCCAGCGCACGCTTCACATGCGTCTGGCCCTTCACATCGGCAAAATCCTCTTCATAACGGCCCGCCTCCGCCCCGAACGGCTCCCCGTCGCAGGCACCGCCGGCGTCATCTCCCGTTCGCCGTTCAGCAGTCCGATCACCTCCTTCAGGCTTCCGGCCCCGATCACCTCGACGCCTTCGACCACGGCCGCCTCCGCGGCATTCGCCGCCGGCAGCACCAGCCGCCGCAATCCTCTTCCCGCGCGCGCACCGCCATCGGCAGCACGCCCCGCACGGGTTTCAGCGTCCCGTCCAGCGACAGCTCCCCGGCGAACATCGTCCCGGCAAGCGTTTCGGCATTCACCCGCGACATCGCCGCGAGAATCCCACGGCGATCGGCAGGTCGAACGAAGCGCCTTCCTTGCGCAGGTCGGCCGGGGCGAGGCTCACGACCACCTTGCGGCCGGACATCCGCTCCCCCGAGTTCTCGAACGCCGCACGTATGCGCTGCTCGCTCTCCTTGACGGCATTGTCCGGCAGTCCCACCAGGTACATGCCGAGCCCGCCGCCCGCGATGTTGACCTCGACGGTCACCGCCACGGCGTCGATCCCCACGATCGCACCCGCATCAGTCCGGACAAACATCTATCAGAAAAATATTATCAATTAACCATTCTGTTACCTGCCTTCCACGGTCGGCCGCACTGCCTGCATCGCCTGCACCGACCGCCTCAGCCGCACCTTCCGCTCCGGCCGCAGCATCCCTCCAAAACAGCACTCGCTCTAAAACGGCGCCCCTTCTAAAACGGCGCCTCGTCGTCCAGCGCCCGGGGCGTCAGATCGAACTCCCCGCCGCCAATCCCCGAACCCAGCGCGGCGGATGCCCCCGTGGCGCCGTTCGAACCGCTGGCGTAATCGTCGTAGGCCTGCTGACTGTCCGAAGCCTGCGCGGGCGGCAGCATCGAGTCGTCCATGTCGGCGAAACGCGCCTGTTCCTTCAGGAAGCGCAGGTTCACGTCGCACACAGCGCCGTTACGGTGCTTGGCGATGATGATTTCGGCCATACCCGCCGTCGGCATGCCGTTCTCGTCCTGATTGATGCCGTAATACTCCGGACGGTGGATGAAGGCCACGATGTCGGCGTCCTGCTCGATGGCGCCCGACTCGCGGAGGTCCGAGAGCTGGGGACGCTTCGAGCCGCCGCGCATTTCGGTGGCGCGGCTCAGCTGCGACAGCGCGATCATCGGCACGTTCAGCTCCTTGGCGATCGCCTTGAGCGTACGCGAAATAAAGGCCACCTCCTGCTCGCGGTTTCCTTTCGAATCCTGATTGCCGGTCATCAGCTGTAGGTAGTCGATGATGATGATCTTGATGTCGTGGTGTATCTTCAGACGGCGGGCCTTCGAACGGAATTCGAAGACCGAAAGCGCCGGCGTGTCGTCGATATAGAGCGGCGCACTGCCCAGCGGCTTGGTCGCCGACTCCAGATGCCGCCACTGTTCGGGCGTCAGACGGCCCGACTTGACGTCGTTTCCGCTCAGTCCCGTCTCAGCGATAATCAGACGCATCATCAGCTGTACGGCGGACATTTCGAGCGAGAAGAACGCCACGCCCTGCTCGTGATCGACCGCCATATTGCGCGCCATCGAGAGCACGAAGGCCGTCTTACCCATCGAAGGGCGGGCGGCGATGATGATCAAATCGGAGAGCTGCCAGCCCAGCGTCACACGGTCTATGGCCATGAAACCCGACGGAACGCCGTTGAAGGCGCTCGTGTTCTTCGACGCCTCCTCGATCTGCATCAGCGCCCGCGCCAGGATATCCTTCGACACCTGCACCGAACGCTTCACATGCCCCTCGGCGACCTTGAATATCTCGCCTTCGGCATACCCGATCAGCTCCGTCACATCGGTCGATTCGTCGTACGAGCGTTTCTGTATCTCGGTCGCCGAGCGTATCAGCTCGCGCTGCACGTATTTCTGGGCGATGATCTTGGCATGGAACTCGACGTTGGCCGCCGAGCCTACCTTCTGCGTGAGCTGCGCCAGGTACGACGCCCCGCCCACCTTCTTGAGCTCCTTCTTGCCTTTCAGCCGCTCGGTCACGGTATAGAGGTCGATCGGTTTGAGCTCCATCGACAGCTCCTCGATCGCCTTGTAGATCGTGCGGTGCTCCTCCGTGTAGAACGCATCGGGCGTCACATACTCCTGCACGGCGATGATGCTGTCCTTTTCGAGCATCAGCGCGCCGAGCACGGCCTCCTCCAGTTCGACCGCCTGCGGGGGTACGTTCCCCGGGGTCTCGGCGAGCGCCTCGAATGCCTCCCTGTTGCGCCGGGAGGGGTTATAATCTTTTGCCATGATATACGCTTTCGTTCAAAGGCCAAAAGTAGCAATAAGCCGGGAGAATTCAAAACCCCGCCCGGGGATATTCTGCCGAAAACTATGTTTACAACATAGTTTCGGCCCGGCACCGCCCCTGCGGAAACGTCCGGCCCGTTGAAAAATAATTTCCGCACCCTACCCCTTCTCGCCCAGAGCGTGCCGCGAGACGGCGAGCGCGGCGATGCTGATGCGGCAACCGGGCGCCGAGCGCAGAATCTCCCCGGCGCACGAAAGCATCGTGCTGCCCGTGGTGAACACGTCGTCCACCAGCAGGACGTGCCGCCCCGCAAGCCGCCCGGGACGGCGCACCGCGAAAGCCTCGTCCGTTCGGGCGCGCCGCGCGCAACGAGGCCTGGCTCTCCGTATTGCGTTTCCGGCGCACGCTGCGGCGGTCGACCTCCACGCCCAGCTGCGCGGCAATCCCTTCGGCGATGTATTCGGACTGGTTGTACCCGCGGCGGCAGCGCTTGACGGGATGTAGCGGCAGGGGCACGACCACCTCCACGTCGTCGTACAATCCGCTTTCCTTCAGGCAGCGACCGTACCACTCGCCCATCGCCCGCGCCGTGCGCCATGCCCCGCGGTACTTGAACCCCCGGATCAGCTCCCGCCACCCGCTGCCGTGAATGTGGAGAAAACCCAGCCCGCTCCACGGGCAGCATGTCGCGGCACCGCCCCAGCACGGGGTTGTCGGCCTGGCGCCAAAACCCCGTCAGGGGCGCCGTCGCCCGGCACAGCGTACAGACCGTGTGCTCGCCCTGCGCCAGCATCCGGCCGCACACAGGGCAGCGCGGCGGAAAAAAGAGCGCCGCCACGTCACGCAACAGGCTACTGAGGATCGACATTGACGACGACGGTAATATTCCTGAACTCGGGATCCTCCGAAAAAGCCTTCAGCTCCGCCCCCAGCAACTCCCGGGCGCGCGCCGACGAGGCGCCGCTTTCGACCTTGAGCAGCAGCCCGGCAAGGTATTCGCCGCGAATGCGGTCAACGGGGGGCGTCATCGGCCCCAGTACGCGGCGGCCGAAACGGCCGCGCAGGCGCGCCGCCAGCTCCGTGATGCCGCGCCGCAGCAGGGCGACGTCGCGGTGGCGCAGCGTCAGCAACGTAAGCCGCGCGTAAGGCGGGTAAAAGAAGGCTTCGCGCTCGGCGAGCTGCGCCCGCGCCATGCCGTCGTAATCGCCCGCGGCGACCTGCCGGATCACGGGATGCCCCGGCTCGGAGGTCTGAATCACCACCTCGCCGCCGTCCGAGCGGCGTCCGGCGCGTCCGGCGACCTGCAGCATGAGCTGAAAGGCCCGCTCCGCAGCCCTGAAATCGGGGTTGTTCAGCAGGTTGTCGGCATTGAGAATCCCCACCAGCGACACGCCGCCGAAGTCGAATCCCTTCGTAATCATCTGCGTTCCGACCAGGATGTCGGTCTTGCGAGCCTCGAAGTCGGCGATGATAGCGTTGAACGCCCGCTCCGAAGTCACGCTGTCGCGGTCGAGCCGCGCCACGCGCGCCGCGGGGAACAGCCGTGCGATCTCCTCCTCGACCTTTTCGGTGCCGAAGCCGCGCGGAACCACGTCCGTCACCTTGCACGACGGGCATTTCACCGGCACGGGGGCCGTATAGCCGCAGTAATGGCAGACGAGCTTCCCGCCTCCCTTGTGGTAGGTGAGCGTCACGTTGCAGTGCGGACAGCGTGCCGTCCACCCGCACTCCGAACACTCGACATAGGGCGCGAACCCGCGGCGGTTCTGGAACAGCATCACCTGCTCGCCCCGCCCGAGCGCCGCTTCCATCTTGTCGAGCAACAACTTGTTGAAATGCGCATGCCGCTCGCCGCGCTTGGCGGCGCGGATCGTATCCGAAACGAATATTTCGGGCGGGCGGGCGTCGCCGTAACGCTCCGCCAGCACGGCGCGGCCGTACTTCCCGCCCTCGGCGTTGAGCCACGTTTCGAGCGACGGCGTGGCGCTTCCCAGCAGCGTGCGGCCGCCCCGACAGGCGGGCCATCACCACGGCGCAGTCGCGGGCGTTGTAGCGGGGCGCGGGATCGGCCTGCTTGTAGCTGGCGTCGTGCTCCTCGTCCACGATTATCAGCTGCAGCCGTTTGAGCGGCAGGAATATCGACGAGCGCACGCCGACCACGAACTCGCCCCCCTGGGAGCGGTTCAGGCGCAAGTAGGTCTCCGTGCGGCGGCGGTTCGTAAGTTTCGAGTGGTAAGGGGTCACACGGCTGCCGAAAATGCGCTCCATGCGTTCGATCAGCTGCGCCGTGAGGGCGATCTCGGGCACCAGCAGCAGCACGTCGCCGCCCCGCGCCAGCACTTCGGCGATCAGGTGGATGTATACCTCGGTCTTGCCCGACCCCGTAATGCCGTGCAGCAACGCCGCGGGCTTCCGGGCGAACTGCCCCCGCAGCGACTCCAGCGCCGCGAGCTGCGCCGGGGTCAGCTCCGGCAGGCGGAATGCCGATCCGCCGCGCTCGACGGTGCGTTCGCGCTCCGTGCAGACGATATGCCCCTTGCGCTCCAGCGCATGCAGCACGGCATAGTCGGCCCGCAGCAGGCGGCGGGCCACCTCGCCCGTCGAAATCCGGGTCTCGTCCCCCGCCGACGCGATCTCCAGCAGGGCTTCGTACTGCTTGGGCGCGCGCCGTCCGAGCTTCTCGAAGACCTCGTGCAGGCGCCCTTCGTCGTGCAGCTCCCGCGCCAGCGCCACGTAGCACTCCGTGCGGGGCGAACTCGTCTTCGGTAAACTCCTCCTCCGTGTCGCCCGAAGGCTTCATCAGCGACGGCAACCCCACGCGCATCACCTCGCCCGGCGTACACATGTAGTACGCCGCGACCCACTCCCAGAAGGCCATTTGCTGCGCCGAGAGCAGGGGTGCGCCGTACAGGACGCGCTGTATGGATTTGACGGTTTTGAACGGGGGGCGGCGGTCATGCACGCGCCACACGATCCCCGTGTAGAATTTGCGGGCGCCGAACTGTACGGCCACGGCCTGCCCCGCCTCGACATGCATCCCTTCGGGCACTGCGACCGTGTAGGCGGGCTGCGCCAGCGGCAGGACTAGATCGGCATAGAGGGGCATCAGGGTTTACTGATGGCTTGAAACCCCTTGCCGTAGACGCCCATCACCGATCCCACGGTCATGAAGGCTTCGGGATCGATCGTCTTCACGAACTTGAGGATCATCGTGGTCTCGCGCTTGCGGCAGACCACCATCACGATCTTCGACTGCTTCTGGTGTACCACCCCTGCGAGTCGATGAGCGTCACGCCGCGGTGGATATTGTCGACGATGGCCTGCGCCATCTTCTCATAGTCGTGCGTGACGATGAATACCTGGCTCGACTGCTGGTTCCCGGCCATGATCATGTCGACCGTATAGCCGAAGACCGCGGTCATCACGTAGCCGTAGATCACCGTGTCGATATGGAACCCCACGAGCATCGAGGAGCCGATGATCACGAAGTCCGAATAGATGACGATCTTGCCGTAGCTGATCGTGCGGTACTTGTTGATAATCATGGCGGCGATGTCCGTGCCGCCCGTCGAGCCGCCCTGCATGAAGCATATCGCCACGCCGATACCCGCCAGGATGCCGCCCAGGATCACCGAAAGGATCCGTTCCAGATGGAGGAAATCCCCCTCGGGCAGCACCGACTGCCGAAATTCAGCCCCAGCGAGATCACCACGACGCAGAAACGGTCTTCACGCCGAAGTTCCATCCGATGATGAACCCCGCCACGAGCAGCAGCACGCCGTTGATCAGGAAAGCCATCGTACCGATCTGGATACTTATGCCGGCCCAATGTTCCACGGCATGGCACAGCACGCGCGAAAGGCCCGTGGCACCGCCTCCGGTACCGTCGGCGGGCATGATGCATCCGATCCATGCAAAAGAGTACAGCATCATGCCGACCGTCATCAGGAAGTACTCCTTGAAGGTTTTCAGCACCTGCTCCATAGTGATGGGTTTCATTTCGGTACGGAATATTAGCAATTGCGAAGGCAAAGATAGTGCAAACTGAGGGCAAAAGCAAGTCCACTTGCATTTTGCCGAAGCGCCGCCTATCTAAGACATAGTGCAGGCAGGGCGCAATGGCAAATAAATTTGCCGGTTGCCGCGGTGCCGCCTGTCCGAACCTATCACAGCGACTGTAAAGATACAAAAATTTCGCCTTGATACGCATTTCGTTCCTCCAATCTTTTTTTCGAGCATCGCCAGCAGCTGTTCGTTGCGCACCAGCCCCCAGTTGCGGCCGTAATGGTAGCGGGCGGCGCCTCGCTCGCGAACCGCTCGACGACCAGATCGGGCCGCAGGCGGCGCAGCACCTCGACGAAAAGGTCGATGTACTCGCCGATCTCCCAGAAGCGGAAGCGACCGGGGTCGGCGTCGTATTCGGCGGCCATCGCGCGTGCCGCGGAAGAGCTGCAGCTGATGGAATTTCAGCGTCGTGAGCGGCAGCGAATTGATCGCCGCGACCTGCTCCAGCAGCATCGCGTCCGTCTCGCCCGGCAGTCCGAGGATAAAGTGCGCCCCGACGTGCAGCCCCCGCGCGGCGGTCATCTCCACGGCGCGGCGCGCGCAGGCGAAGTCATGCCCGCGGTTCACCGCCCGCAGCGTCTCGTCGCGGGTCGATTCGATGCCGTACTCGACGGCCACGTACCTCCCGCGCGCCAGCTCCGCGAAATAGTCCAGCTTTTCGGCGTCCACGCAGTCGGGCCGCGTGCCGACGACGATGCCCGCCACGTCGGGATGCGCCAGCGCCTCGCCGTACCTCCTTCCGCCGCCCAGCGGCGCATAGGTGTTCGAAAACGACTGGAAGTAGACCAGATACTTCGACGCCGTGCGGTAACGCCTGCGGTGGAACTCGATCCCCTCCTCGATCTGCCGCCGCACCCCTTGGCCGGCACGCAGTACGAGGAGTGAACGCCCGTTGTTGCAGAACGTACATCCTCCCCGCTTATCGTTCCGTCCCGGTTGGGACACGAACCCGGCGTCCACCGACAGTTTCTGCACGCGGCAGCCGAACATGCGGCGAAAATACCCCGAATAGGAGTTGAACCGCCTGTTATCGCCCCACGCATACATCGCTACAATCCCCAGTCCGAAGGGTTATAGGTATCCTTGGGCGCATTGGGCACGTTGGTAAAGAACTGGAACCCGCTCAGCCGCTCGACCTCCGCGACGCTGCGCATATCGCTGCGCGAGGTTTGTGCCCCTTCTGCATGGCGTGGCTCATCACGAAGGCCGCGCACTGCAACCCTCGCGCGAACAGCAGCACCGATTTGCCGGACTGGCGTTCTTCGTCCGCAGCATGGCGTAGTAGAACATGGTCGGAACGCCTGCCTGCTGACCGCCGAAGGCGGCCTTCTTGGGCGAAGCCATTGCCGTACGAGTCGGTCCACGTCTGTAGTAAGCCCCGACGACCACATAAAGCGTATCGCCGACACTGGAATTCTTGGTCGCGTCCCAATACTTGTCGATCACGTCTTCGAGGTTGTTCCACGCGCCGCCGCCCGTATTGAAGGTCCCGCTGTGCTGGGGCGCGATATTGGTGTAATAGCAGACCTGCCTGCGCATGACGGCCGTTCTCGAACGTTCGCGGTTGCCCAGCATGTGGCCCTTGTTGTAGGGATCGGCGAGGGACTTCGACGCCGGCTGTATGCCCGCCGGAACATCCGATCCTGACTGTAGCTGCGGTTCCCGCTCTGGTCACATAACAGTTGTGCAGCGGCGCGGCCACCATACAGGACCGTGATTCTCGGCGCTGTAACATACCGTAGTTGCGGGCGTTGTAGTTTCCGACCTGAAGTCGCTGATCGTATGGTAGGCGTAATGGTAATCGCCGCTTCACCTCGACAGGCAGTTCGCCAGCCCGAAAACTTCGTCAGCCCCGATTCGACCGGGTCTGGCCCGTCGCCCGCATCGGTCGTAAAGGCCGCCTCTCCGCTCTCATAGGTCTTTCCGCCCGCAGCGGCACAAACGGAACGTAGTCGTCGAAGCGTCCAGCCCCGAAAGCCGGACGCTCTTCGCGCCGGGCTGCGCACTCACGGCTTCGCGTTTCGAAACGCCGCCCGTCCCGTAGAGGAAATAGACCTCGGAAACAGGCTCCGCACCCTGATAGGAGAACGTGCAGCTCACCACCGCCGAAGAGGAGGTCAC
The DNA here is from genome assembly GCA_047233565.1 of Alistipes sp. Taxonomy (GTDB): domain Bacteria; phylum Bacteroidota; class Bacteroidia; order Bacteroidales; family Rikenellaceae; genus Alistipes. The sequence goes on along the minus strand of JBKSUH010000003.1, from coordinate 7,799 downwards.
CTCCGAGTAGGCGGGCTGTCCGAATGCCGGCGCATTCCCCGGATCGCTTCCCCTTCCGAAGGAGACCGATTCGCTCTGCATGCGCCCTGCGCCGCCCAGCTCCAGATAAGCGTACACCAAGTAGTCGGTTTCGGGTTCGAGGTCGCTCAAATGGCACAGCGCATTCCCGCTCACCTCCACCGGCTCGGCGTCGAAATAGCCGTCCGCGGCTCCGATCCGCGTGTATACGAACCCCGCGCCGCCTCGGTCAGCACGCCGTCGCCGAATTTCGTCCGGCACGACACCTCCACGGTCGTCCCCGAAACCCCGGCCTCGGGTGCGTAGAACCATTTGGTCTCCTTTCCTGTCTCTTCGTCGTTGCAGGAGGCGAAAAACGCCGCCATCCCGGCACACAAAACTACTAAAAATCTCTTCATGCTATTTTTTGGTTAACAATCCCTCATTTTCGAATCGATCCAGATGGTTACCGGGCCGTCGTTCACCAGCGCCACCTGCATGTCGGCGCCGAATTCGCCCGTCATCACCTCCCGCCCCAGAATCTCAGCGACACGTGCCGCGAAACGTTCGTACATCGGGTTCGAAACCGCCTCGGGCGCCGCCCTGACGTACGACGGGCGGTTGCCCTTGCGGGTCGAAGCCTGCAGCGTGAACTGGCTCACCACCAGCACCTCGCCGCCGACCTGCCGCACGTCGAGGTTCATCACCCCTGCCCGTCGTCGAAAATCCGCAGACGGACCAGCTTGCCCGCCAGATACTCCATATCTTCGTCCGTGTCCTCCACGCCCACGCCGACCAGCACCAGCAGGCCCTGCCCGATCCGGGACAGCTCATCGCCGCCGACGCTGACGGAAGCGTTCTTCACGCGCTGAATCAACAATCGCATATTTTCCGGGAAATCAACGGTTTTCGAAATAAGCCCACAGGTTGTCGTCCTCAGGCACGGGCGCCGTGACCGCCACGGGCTCATGGCGCACGGGATGCTCGAATTCGACGCTCCGCGAGTGGAGCGAAATGCCGCCCCCGGGCAGCGAACGCCGGGCGCCGTATTTCAGGTCGCCGCGGATCGGGCACCCGATCTTCGACAGCTGGGCGCGTATCTGGTGGTGGCGCCCCGTCAGCAGCTCCACCTCCACGAGCGTATAGTGCGTCCCCGCGCCCAGCGTCGCATAGCGCAGCCGCGCCTGCTTGGCGTCGGCCTTCGGCGCATCGCAGGCGCGCGAACGGTTGGCACGTCCGTCACGCAGGATGTAGTGGCGCAGTTCGCCGCTTTCGGGGTCGGGCGTCCGTTCGGTCAGCGCCCAGTATATCTTACGGATACGCCCTTCGCGGATCATTTCGTTGAGCCGCGTGAGGGCCTTCGAGGTCTTGGCGAAGAGCACCGCGCCGCTCACCGGACGGTCGATCCGGTGCACCACGCCGAGGAACACCTCGCCGGGCTTCGCATCGCGGCGTTTGATAAAGGCTTTGATCTGGTCTTCGAGGGCACTTCCGCCCGACGGGTCGGGCTGCACCAAGTCTCCGCAGTGTTTGTTGACCACCAGCAGGTGGTTGTCTTCGTAGAGAATATCTTCCGGTGTAAACATGTTCGGGGTATTTCTAAAAGCGGCCTGTACTTCAACGCAACGTTTCTCCGCCGTCGGCGAGCCGCGCCGCCGAAGCCGGTATCTCGAACATGCTCGCTGCGGGTCAGAGCACGAACGTGAAGGGCAGTAGCAGCGCCGCCGAATCGACGGCCGTCGCCGTGCCGCCGCCGCTCATGATGACCCGCATGGGCGCGCCCTGACGGCGTTCGACGTCCACCATCACCTGACGGCACTGGCCGCAGGGATAGCATTCGCGCTCCGAGGGATCGGAAGCGATCGCCAGCGTCTCGATCGGGTCGTCGGCATAATTGGCCTGCGCGTAGAACATCAGCGAACGTTCGGCGCAAAGCCCCGCCGGATACACCTCGCTCTCGAAATTGCTTCCGTAGAGGATCTTCCCGCTGCGCAGGCGCGCCGCCGCCCCGACCCGGAAGTGCGAATAGGGCGCGTGGGCGTTCTCCGTGGCCCGCTGGGCCTCCGCGACCAGCCGGCGGTCGGCATCGGACAGCCCGGCGAGGGCCGCATAGTGCTCGTAATTGAAACAGAACTGTTTTTCCATAACTCCTCCTTTTTAAGGGGCAAAGTAAACAAAGATAGTATAATTTTTCGGAATCCGCACCATCCGGCGCCGTTTTTCGCACCCGGCGGGCTTCGTCCGCGACCACGCCCGGCCTTCCTCCGCACTCCGCCCGCGAATCCGGAACCCGAAGCGCGACAACCTCCGTCCGCGACACCCTGAGACGACGAAGAGGATGCCCCTCGGGGACACCCTCTTCGACATACGCTGCCGGACGGCTATTCCAGCACGAATTTCGCCTGGACGTTGTACTGCAACTTGATGGTCTTGAAGTCGAGCGGCTCGTCCGCTGCGGCATCCTCGGCCAGACCGGCCGCCTTGGCGCTGCGCATCACGGCCATGTTGTCGTAGAAGACCGGCATCACGTTGTTGTTCGAATCGTAGATGTAGAAGCATTTGCCGACACTCTGCCCGATGGCCTGGGCCAGCGTCTGCGCGCTCTGCTTGGCATTCTGCATGGCCTCCACACGCACCTGTTCCTTATACTGGTCGATCTTCGAATGCGACACCTTCAGGATCGAAACGTTCGAGATGCCGAGTCCGTCGAACGCCTGCCACACCTTGGCCACCTCGCCGAGGATCCCAGCTGAAGCTGGTACTTGGCCGTCGCCACCGAGGTGTTCTTCTTGAAGAACTCGCTCGAAGGTTGGCCACTTCACTGCTTCTCGACGTTCACGCCCAGCCGCTTGAGGGCCGCGATCATGTCGCGCTGCTGGCTCTCGACCGAAATCTTGCCCTTCGAGTCGCGCTCGTTGATGACGATGCGGGGTAGAACTCGTCGGGCGTGATCTCCTTCTCGGCGCGTCCGTTCACCTGAATATAGCTGGGGAAAGCCTCCTGCATCTGTGCCGCCGCGGGAAGAGCCATCAACGCCACCGCCGCCATTAAAATCAGTTTTTCATATTTTCCGTTTTTAGGTAACTGTCTTGCAAATAAAACGCCAAAAATCGAAATACTGCATCCCCTCTCGAATCATGCCTTGAACGACCCTATTTCGATCAGGTTGCCTTCAGGGTCAGCCACGTAGCAGGTGCGCTGGCCCACGGTTCGGTGTGGGTTCCATGACGGGCCGGGCGCCTTTGGCGACGACCTCGTCGGAAGGCGCGCATCGACCGCCGCATGGTTTCGACGCACAGGGCGATCTCGTAATGCCGTTCACCGGGCCGGCATAGCCGAACCTGCGGCCGGTCATCTTCTCGAAATCCGCCCTGCGGTAGAGCAGGAACAGCGTTCCGTCCTTTTCCAGATAGACGTTCGAGGCGTTTCATCCTCGCGGATCTCGAATCCCAGCACGTCGCGGTAGAACGGACCATGGTCGGCATCCGCTCGACGAATATCCGAAACCGTCCAGTCTCATCGCCGTACGAGTTTCACGACATTTCCACATGGTGCGTATGGGGGAACATGTCCACGGGCTGCACGGCCTCGACGCGATAATCGGCGTCGAGCAGCGCCAGGTCGCGCGCCTGCGTAGCCGGGTTGCAGCTCACATAGACGATCCTCTCGGGCGCGGCACGCAGGATCACCCCGATGACCGGTTCGTCGACGCCCGCCCGCGGCGGGTCGAGGATAATGACGTCGGGGCGGCCGTTGGCAGCCACGAATTCGTCGCTGAGCACCTGCTTCATGTCGCCCGCATAAAAGACCGTATTGCCGATGCCGTTGATTTCGGAATTGATTTTCGCGTCGGCGATCGCCTCGGGCACATACTCGATGCCCACCACGCGGCGGCAGTGCGCGGCGCAGAAATTGGCGATGGTGCCCGTACCGGTATAAAGGTCGTAGAGCACGTCTTCGGGTTTCAGGTCTGCGAACTCGCGCGCCACCTTGTAGAGCTCGTAGGCCTGTTCGGAATTGGTCTGGTAGAACGACTTGGGGCCCACCTTGAAACGCAGCCCCTCCATCTCCTCGACGATATGGTCTTTGCCTTTGTAGCACACCGGGTCGAGGTCGCCCACCGAATCGTTGAGCTTCGTATTGACGACGTAGCACAGCGAGGTGATCTGCGGGAATGCGGCCGCCAGATGGTCGAGCAGCGCCGCGATCCGTTCGCGGTCGTCCGCACCGAAGACCACGGTCACCATCACTTCGCCCGTCGAGGCCGTACGGACGATCATGTTGCGCATCAGCCCCGTATGCTCGCGGGCATTGTGGAACGTATAGCCGTTCTCGACGCAGAAACGTTTGGTCTCCATCCGGATGTCGTTCGACGGGTCGGGCTGCAGCCAGCATTTGCGGATGTCGAGCACCTTGTCGAACATGTTGGGAATATGGAATCCGAGCGCGGGCGCGGCATCGAAGTCCGTCCCGCTCTCCACCTCTTCGCGCGTCAGCCAGCGGCGGTCGGCGAAGGTGAATTCGAGTTTGTTGCGGTAAAACCGGGTCTGCTCCGACCCCAGACAGGGCGCGATCTGCGGCAGTGCGATCTTGCCGATGCGCGTCAGCTGGTCGCGCACCTGCTCGGTCTTGAAGCGCAGCTGCTCCTCGTAGGGCAGGTTCTGCCACTTGCAGCCCCCGCAAACCCCGAAATGGGCGCAGAAGGCCTCCGCGCGCAGCGGCGATTTTCTGACGTAGCGGACCACGAATCCCTCCATGAACCTGCGGCGCTTGGAGCGTATCTGCACATCCACCACGTCGCCCGGAACGGTCAGCGGCACGAACACCACCACGTCGTTCCAGCGTCCCATCGCCTTGCCTTCGGCGGCGAGCGTCGTTATTTCAAGCCCCTCGATGAGGGGATAATTTGCCTTTGCGAGCCATCGTCTTCCAATTTGCGGCAAAGATAGTGCAAGGCGAGAGCAATGCCAAATTTATTTGGACATTGCCGAGCCGCCGCCTATGTTCTGTAAAGATAGTGCAAGCTGAGGGCAAAAGCAAGTTCACTTGCATTTTGCCGAAGCGCCGCCCTCGTCCTTCACCTCCGCCGACACGGCGATCTGGCCGCCGCACCCGTTCCGTTTCAGACACCCGCAGCCCGGTCGGGGCCGCCGCCTACTCCTTTCTCTTCGCTCCGGCCCTCGCCCTCACGCCGCCCAGCCAGAACCCCAGCGCAAAGGGTCCCCGATCAGCACCGCGAGCGCCAACACCACGTACAGCAACACCTTGCCCACCAGCCCCGGCACCGCGTCGAGCGTCGTCCGCACCACCTCGCCGGCCGTCTGCCGCAGCTGCTCGACCAACGCCTGCCGCTCTCCGGTCACATACCGCTGCAGCTCGTCGCGCTGGCGGTCGAAATCGGCAAAGGCGTTGTCGAGGCTGTAATTCATCGTATATATCAGTTGTGTGACCTGCTCGTTGAGCTCCTCCAGCACCTTGTCCGAAATTTCGGGCAGGTGCTCCGCGACGACCACGATCCGGGTGAAATTGCGTTCCAGCGAGTCGAGGCGGGCCCCCACCTCCATGCGCATACTGTCCTGCTGCAACTGCATCGCGATCAGATCCTTCGACCAGCCGACGCTGTTGGCCAGCTGCTGCGTCTGGCCGCTCACGCGGTCGTTGACGTCGGAGAGCACCTCGGCGATCGACCCCGTGGCATAGGCATGCTCGATGCCGTTCGCACGCAGGAATTCGATCCATGCGAGGGTCGTATTCGAACCCTCCATCTCCCCGTCGGAGGGATTGTCCCGCACATATTGCGCGACAAAACGCTCCATCAGGCCGTAGCGGTCGGCCGCCAGCACCTGCCGCGCCAACCGTGCCGCCCGGCGGTCGAGCCGTGCGGCGGCATCGCGTGCCAGGTCGCTCTGCGCCCCGAACAGCAGTGAGTCGGGCGCAGCCGCAAAACGCTCGTCCATGCGCCGGCAGAGTATCCACATGTCGGCCAGCGCCACGTCGGGAATACCCTGCATGGCGGCCGAAACCCCGGCCCGTGTGGCACGTATCTTCCACCTCACGGCCGCCGCACGCGTCGCGATGTCGGGCGCCGCGGCGGCGATCGAGTCGGCCGTACGCGACACCTCCGAGGCCATGTCGTAATAGAAACCGCGCGTCATGGTGCGGATATTCATCTCCTCCTTCGACAGCGGATCCCCCGTCGCCACGGCCACCTTCAGCAACGAACACCCCGTGAGCGCCAACACGGCGAACAAGGCTGCCGCAGCCATGCAAAGCGTATATCTGTTCATTTTCATAGCTCCGATTCTACACAACTACCGCTCCATTTTCCGCTCCATCTCGCGGATATAGCGCACCGCCGCAAAGTGCCCGGCCTGCGGCATGTTGCCGTGGTCGAAGCCGTCGAACTCGCAGATCCGCACGTCGGGATGCCCCGCCACGCGCATCATGCGCCAGAAGTAGGCGTTCTCCTCGTAGCGCCCCAGCATCTCCCGCTCGCGGTCGCCCGAAAGGATCAGCATCGGGCGGCAGTCGGGGCGCACGTAGCTCAGCGGCGCCATGTCGTCCACCAGCGGCTGCGTATCGGGCAGCCCCAGTTCACGGCGCCGTTCGAAATGCGTCACCACCTGCCCGCTGTAGGGGATCAGCGCCACGAACGCCGTATCGGGGTCGATGCCGTAAGGCTCCAGCCAGCGCTTGTCCAGCCCGATCATCGACGTGAGGTAACCCCCTGCCGAATGCCCGGCCACGAACACCCGCCCGGGGTCGCCGCCGTACGAGGCGATGTGCTTCACCACCCATGCCGCCGCTGCGGCCGCATCGTCCACGCAGTCGGCGACCTTCACCGTCGGCGAGAGGCGGTACTCCACGCCCACCACGGCCAGACCCTTGTCTTTCAATGCCTCGGGGATCTCGCGCCGTCCGCCCGTCAGCCCGCCGCCGTGGTACCACACCACGGTCGAAAAGCCGGTTTTTCCGACCGGATAATAGAGGTCCAGCCGGCACATCGTGTCGATGTTCCCATCGCCCGCGGCATCGCGGTAGGCAATGTCCTTCACCGTCTTATAGGCGCCTTCCTGCGCCACCGCCCCCGTGCCGCACACGGCCAGCACGAAGAACAAAGTAACCAATCGTTTCATCCAAGAGAGTTTATTCGGGTCATAAAGATAGGTAAAAATCCCGCAAAAAGCACTATATTTGCAGGAAATATACTCCGCTCAGACAGGCAGACAGCCGGCATCCGGCCCGCACTGTCTTTCCGGAAACAGGAACCGCAAAAAAACGCCAGCACCATGAAAATAGCCTGCCTGCAATTCAATCCTATCCAGGAAAACACCTATGTCGTCTGGGACGACACGCTCGAAGCCGTCGTCATCGACGCCGGCAACAGCAACCCGCGCGAGGACGCCGCGCTCGACAATTTCATCGCCGAACACGGGCTCCGACCCGTCCTGGCGGCCAACACCCACGGCCACTTCGACCACACGCTGGGCGTCGCCCACCTCAAAAAACGCTACGGCATCCCGTTCGCGCTCTCGTCCAAGGACCAGTTCCTGCTGGACAACGCCTCGACCAGCGGCAGCATCTTCGGCGTGCCCGTCGGCGAGATGCCCTCGGTGGACACCGACCTCGACACGACGCCCGAAATCCGTTTCGGGCACACCGTCCTGCGCGTGCTCCGCACGCCCGGCCATACGCCCGGCCATGTCGCGCTCTACGAACCGCAGTCCAAATCGCTCTTCACGGGCGACACGCTCTTCCGCGAGTCGATCGGGCGCACCGACCTGCCTGGAGGCGACTATTCG
>JBKSUH010000002.1:0-45692 GCA_047233565.1 Alistipes sp. | reverse complement strand
TCTTTGTTCATTGTTGCAACAAATTTAATGTGTTTCGCACCCAACATTCCCGCTGCGCCCGCCGTACCATACGGATACCCTGATCCGTAATCCCGCGTTCCCGGCACGCCGGACGGGCTGTGCCGTCCTTGTGTCCCCGCAACTGCGTAGCGCCCAATGAAAGAGGTTGATATACGCCCCGTAAGGGACTGCAAATATACGAAGTTTTTTTCATTCGGTGCAAGTGCGGCATGAAAATATCTTCCGTGAGCGTGATTTATTGTTATCTTTGCAGGTAAAATACCGACTATGAAAGAAGAAAAACTGATACTCGTAACCAATGACGACGGGTACGATTCGAAGGGGCTGGTGGCGGCCGTCGAGGTCGCGCGGGCCTTCGGCCGCGTGGTGGTCGTGGCACCCGAGACGACGCAGAGCGGCATGAGCCAGGCCATCACCATGTACAATCCCCTCTACCTGCGCTGCGTGCGGAAGGAGGAAGGGCTGGAAGTGTATTCCTTTTCCGGTACGCCGGTCGACTGCGTGAAGATGGCCTTCGACTACCTGTTGCGCGACGAGCGCGTCGACCTGGTGATTTCGGGCATCAACCACGGTTCCAATTCGGCCGTGAACGTGCTCTACTCGGGGACGATGGGGGCGGCTATCGAAGGCAGTTTCTACGATTGCCCGTCGGTCGGGCTGTCGCTCGACGACCACGGCGCAGACGCCGATTTCGAGGCGGCGGTGGTCTACGGGAAGCGGATCGTGCGCAGCGTCCTGGAAAACAGGATCGAGCTGCCGCTCTGTCTGAACGTGAACGTTCCGGTCGGCAGGCCGACGAGCTGCGCGGCATCCGTCTTTGCCGCCAGAATCGCGGCTTCTGGCGCGAGGAGTTCTACCGCCACGAGATCCCCGCGGCCGGGAGTATTTCTGGCTTACGGGAGCCTTCGTCAACGAAGAGCCGGAGGCGCAGGACACCGACGAATGGGCCTTGTCGCACGGTTACGTCTCGGTGGTGCCCGTGCAGGTGGACCTGACGGATTACCGTCAGCTCGGAGCGCTTGCCGAAGTGCTGAAATAATCGTATATTTGCAGTAAAGTAAATAGTCAGGCCTATGCTGATCAAAATCCTGCTCGTCATTTCGATCATCGTCCAGACCCTCGCCACGGCTTACGCCCTGCGGCTGGTACGCGCCACCAAGTACAATTCGGTGTGGATTCTCTTCATCGTGGGGTTTTCGCTGCTCTCGGTCGAGCGGTTCGTGCAGCTGCTGATGGCCAGCGGGCAGTATGTCCCCCGGTGGTGGTTCGCCTATCTGGGGATCGTGATCTCGATCTGCCTGTCGATCGGCGTGATGTACGCCCACAAGCTCTTCAAGTACATCGGCAGGCTTAACCGCCAGCGGCAATTGCTCAACAAACGCATCCTCACGGCCGTGCTCCGCACCGAGGAGAAGGCGCGTTCGCGCTTCTCGAAGGAACTGCACGACGGACTCGGCCCGCTGCTGTCGTCGGCCCGGATGTCGCTCTCGGCGCTTTCGCGCGAGGAGCGCTCTGCGGACCAGCGCGAGATCATCGACAATACGACCTATGTGATCGACGAGGCGATCCGTTCGCTGCGCGAGATTTCGAACAACCTTTCGCCCCACGTGCTCAATGACTTCGGGCTGGCGCGGGGCGTGCAGAACTTCATCGACAAGAGCGCCGCGATGCACGACGTGAAAATCCGCTTCACGACCAACCTCCGTTCGGAGCGGTTCGATACGGACGTCGAGGTGATCCTCTACCGGGTGATCTGCGAGCTGATCAACAACTCGCTCAAGCACGCCGCATGTTCGTCGATCAACCTTTCGCTGTCGCAGAACGGGACGGAACTGGCGCTGGACTATACGGACGACGGGCGGGGGTTCAACCCACAGGCCATGATGGACTGCGGCATGGGGCTTTCGAACATCTCGTCGCGCATCAATTCGCTGGGCGGCGTGTTCGACATCGCCAGTGCCAAAGGCCGGGGGATGCGCGCCGCGATCCGTGTCAATACGCAGGAGGAGCAGGCATCGCAGAGGCTTCGCCGCCGCAAACGCAACTGATATGGAACGCACGATAGTACTTGTAGACGACCATTCGCTTTTCCGCAACGGGCTCAGGGGGCTGCTGGAGCATTGCGCCGGGTGCCGCGTGGTGGGCGAGGCGGCCAGCGGCGAGGAGTTCCTCGCCATGCTGCCGGAGTTGGAGGCCGACATCGTTTTCATGGATTTCGCCATGCCCGGTATCGACGGCGCGCAGGCCACCGAGCGGGCGCTGGCGCGGCGTCCCGAACTGAGGATCATCACCCTTTCGATGTTCGGCGAGGAGAGCTACTATACGCGCATGGTGCAGGCCGGGGCGCGGGGATTTCTGCTGAAGGATTCCGACATCGGCGACGTGATCGAGGCCATCGACGCGGTGATGTCGGGCGGAAGCTATTTCAGCCCCCAGCTGCTTTCATCGCTCACGGGGCGGATGCGCACGCGCGACGACGTGCCCGACGAGCAGCTCTCGGTCCGCGAACGCGAGATTCTGGTGGCCGTGTGCCGCGGACTGTCGAATCAGGAGATCGCCGACGAGCTGTTTATTTCGAAGCGCACGGTGGACAAGCACCGGGCTAACATTCTCGAAAAGACCGGCTGCAAGAACACCGCCAGTCTGGTCGTTTACGCCATCCGCAACGGAATCGTCGAAATCTGACCTCCTGAAATCCTGATGTCGGGAAAAATCGTCCGGCCGCATGCGTCTGTATTCGCGTGCGGCGTATTGGTATGCGCTGTTGGCTGCAGCGCGTTTACAGCAGCGGCGAGAAGACCCGCATGAGCGATTCGGCGACGCGGCGGCTCCGGGGGCGGCGGAACCATTCGGCCGGGGTGAGCGGATGGCTGCGCGACTGGTCCTCTTCGAAGACGGAGGCCATGCGGCTTGCGAATTCGCGGTCGTAGACGAAGGCGTTGATCTCGAAATTGTGCTCGAAGCTGCGGAAATCCATGTTCGCGGAGCCGATCACCGAGAGCATGTCGTCGATGATCAGCAACTTGGAATGCAGGAACCCCGGTTTGTAGAACGAGATTTTCACCCCCGCCTTCATCATGTCGTCCAGGTAGGAGTGGGTCGCAAGGTCGACGACTTTCGAGTCGGAACGGGCCGGAAGCATCAGGTGTACATCGATGCCTGCGAGCGCCGCTTCCTGAAGCGCCGTGTTGAGTACCTCCGAGGGCAGGTAGTAGGGGGTCTGGATCCAGATCCGCTGCCGGGCGCGGGCGATGGCGTAACTGTCGGCCTGCAGCAGCGTCCGCCACTTGCCGAACGGGCCGCTGGGGGCGATTTGCAGGATGTCGTCGGTAAAATGCCCGACAGGCGGGTAGTACTCCGGCCCCGAAATATGCGTTTTCGTAGTCGCCGACCAGTCGCTCAGGAACGAGGCCTGGAGTCCGGCGGCGCCGCTTCCTTCGATCCGGAAGTGGGTGTCGCGCCATGTGCCCCATTGCGTGCCGCGGACGTAGCGGTCGGCGATGTTCATGCCGCCGATGAATCCGATGCGGCCGTCTATCACGACGATCTTGCGGTGGTTGCGGTAATTGACCTTGCTGGTGAAGAGCGGGAATTTGACGTGCAGGAAGGCGTATACTTCGATCCCGGCGTCGCGCATCCCTTTGAAAAAGGAGTTCTTGGCACCCCGGCTGCCTACGTCGTCGTAGAGGATGCGTACCCGGACGCCTTCGCGCGCCTTTGCGACCAGGGCGTCCCGCAGGCGGCAACCCGTCTGGTCGTCGTTGAGGATGTAATACTGGATGTGGATGTGGTGCCGTGCGCGGGCGATCTCCTCCATCAGCGCTTCCATCTTCGACCGTCCGTCGGTATAGACGGCGATGCGGCTGCCGTAGAGCGGTACGGAGTGCAGCGTATTGAGCAGCAGTGAGGCGAGCGGCCGGTAGCGGGGCGGGATGCCGGGGCCTTCGGGGTGTTCGGGCTCTTCGAGCTGCATGGTGATGCGCTTGCGCGTGCGGCGCGAAATGATGCGCTGCTTGGAGAGGTTCTGCCCGAAGAAGAAATAGAAGACCAGCCCGACCACGGGGGCCAGTACCAGCACGACGATCCACGGCAGGGTCTTCAGCGGATTCCGGTTTTCGGTGATGATGACCAGAATGATGCCGAGGATCGTGACCGAGTATACGACCAGGAAGAAGTATGTCAGTATTTGTTGCATGCGGGTTTCTTCTTCGGTGCGTGCCGCTGCCGGGCGGGCTCTATTGCCGCTGCTCTTCCTGCGGGGCTTCCGCGGCGGGGAATTTTACCAGGTAGAGCAGGTGCTCCACGCCGCGCATGTAGTTGCGTTTGGGGTTTTTGGGCGAGTAGATGTAGCAGTCGAGCGTGAAGACGCGGTTGGTCGCCGTGTCGACGGTCGTGTAGCTTACGAACGGGCCGCCCATGAAATCGCCGTGCACGTCCCAGAAGCCGCGCATCTCGCACCAGAGGCGCCCCTCCATGCGGAACATGCGGAAATCGGGCGCGAAGGCGTCGGAGGTGGTCATGTATGAACCGTCCGACGGGCCGGGAATGCGGGCGGCGAACTTGTTGCGGGCGGCGAGCAGCGCCCCGGGCGAAAGCGACTCCTTGCCCTCGTAGGGGTAAGAGTAGATGAAGAAGCCCTGGCTGGCCGTGGGGTATTCGTAGCGCGCCCACAGGAAATCGGGTTCGTTCGCGGCAAGCGCATAGCCTTTCGGCACGTTCATCTCGACCCCGAAGTTTTTCAGAATGGCGTCGTGTATGCCCTTTTCGTTGAATTTCTCCGCGTATTTGATGGCGCGGTCGCGTTCGGCGTTTTCGAGGGCGAGGACGATATTCCCGCGGTTGGCCGAGAGGAACGCCGTGATCGACTTGTCGCTGGGCCCCATGAGCGTCATCACGATCTGGGGCTCGGACGTCACGTCGTACTGGACGGCGACGCTGGACTCGGTGAGCGTGGGGTCTTTGAGTACCTTGAGGATGTTGCGGTGGTCGGCGACCATGCCCGTGAAAATCCCCGTTCGGTGACGCGGAGCACGTCGAACAGCGGCTCGGTCTGGTTGAGGTAGGGGATCGGTGCCGTGAATATCGCGCGCAGCGTATCGCCCACCTCGCCCGTCCACTCCTGCTGCGGGCAGACGACGATCAGTTCGTAGGGGGCGCCTTGTGCGGTTTTGAGCCGCGAATCGGTCAGTGTCCTGAATGCCTTGCAACCTGCCATCGTTGCGACGACGGCCGCGGCCCGCGCGATACGGAAGATAGTTTTCATAGCCGGTCTGGAATTGAATCTACTACAAATATAGTTATATTTTTCGGAATAGTGCGGAATTTCACTATTTTTTCCTGGAATAAGCAGCCATGCGTTTAAAGCCACCGAAAATAATCCGGCGCCTGATGCCGGATCTGATCTGGGAGATCGACGACCGGGACGGCGTGTTCCTCACCTTCGACGACGGCCCCACGCCCGGCGTCACGGAGTGGATACTTTCCACGCTGGACAAGTACGATGCCAAAGCCACGTTCTTCGTGCTGGGCAAGAATGTCGAAATGTACCCCGACCTTTACCAGCGCATCCTCGATGCCGGGCACAGGGTCGGCAACCACACCTACTCGCACCAGAAGGGATGGGGGATGAGCCTCGAACGCTATACGGAGGATGTGGATTTTGCCAACGATCTGGTTCACAGCGAACTGTTCCGGCCTCCGTATGCGCGGATCACCCCGGCGCAGGCGCGTTTTCTGGGGCAGCGCTACAAGCTGGTGATGTGGGACATCATCTCGCGCGACTACAACCGTAAGCTCTCGCCCCGCACCTGCCTGCGGAACGTGACCAAATACCTTGCCCCGGGGGCCATCGTGGTGTTCCACGACAGCGAAAAGGCGTTCCGCAACATGCGTTACGCCCTGCCCCGCACGCTGGAGAAGATCCGGCAGATGGGGCTCAAATGCAAAGCCATCGAATTCTGACATGAAGATCGTCGTCGCCATAACCGCCGCCAGCGGCGGTATTTACGCCCGGCTGACACTCGAACGGCTGCTGCGCTTGTCCGAAGTGTCGGAGATCGCGCTCGTGTGCAGCCGCCACGCCCGCGAGGTGATGGCGCACGAGGGGGTGTCGCTGCCCGTAGACGGACGCATCCGTGAGTATGCGAACGACGACATGTTCGCCCCTCCGGCGAGCGGCTCGGCGCGTTACGACGGCATGGCGGTCGTGCCGTCGACGGTAGGTACCGTGGGGCGTGTGGCCGCCGGCACGGCGCAGAGCCTGATCGAGCGGGCCGCCGACGTGATGCTCAAGGAGCGGCGCCGGCTGGTGTTCGTCGTACGCGAAACGCCCCTGTCGCTCATACACCTGCGCAACATGGCGGCGCTGACCGAGGCCGGGGCGGTGATCCTGCCCGCATCGCCGTCGTTCTATGCCGCGCCGCAGGGCGTCGAGGAGCTGTGCGGTACGGTCGCCGACCGCGCCGCAGCATTGCTCGGGGTCGATATATCGCGCTATGAATGGGGCGAATAGGAATTTACGGATTTTTTCGTAACTTTGCGACCTCGAAAAACATCTAAACAGAATACCTTATGGCAACTACAGCTGACATCAAGATCGGTATGTGCATCGAACTGGATGGCAAGACCTTCCAGATCGTGGATTTCCAGCACGTGAAGCCGGGGAAAGGCCCTGCTTTCGTGCGCACCAAACTCAAGAACCTCGAATCGGGCCGCGTACTGACAACACCTTCTCCGCAGGATCGAAGATCGAACCCGTACGCGTCGAACGCCGTCCCTATCAGTTCACCTACGAGGATGACCTGGGGGCGCATTTCATGCACACCGAGACTTTCGAAGAGATCAACATCGACAAGAACCTGATCACCAACTACGACCTGATGGCCGACGGCCAGATCGTGGAGGTGATGTTCCACACCGAGAAGGAGACCGTGCTTTCGGCCGAGCTTCCCCCGATCGTGGACATGGAGGTGACCTATACCGAGCCGGGCATCAAGGGCGACACCGCTTCGACCAACTCGCTCAAACCCGCTACGGTCAACACCGGTGCGACGGTGCGCGTGCCGCTGTTCATCAACACGGGCGACAAGATCCGCGTAGACACCCGCACGCGCGAATATTACGAGCGTATCAAGTAAATCGCCGGGCGAATGCCGGTTCCGGGCCGAACGTCCGGATCGAAATAAACGGGGGCTGCTTTTAGCAGCCCCGTTATCGATTTGTGCGGCGGTCAGTCGCCGACCTTATACATGACGTAGAAGAGTTCCGTCGAACTGCGCCACATGTTGTCGTAGAACGAGTCGCGTCCCGGTTCTCCGGCGGCGCTGGGCAGCAGGAAGCGAAAAGCCGGTTGTTGCCTTCCGTGCCGAAGATCATGGTCGAGGAGACGTTGTTCTGCGTGATCTTCATCTGGTTGGTGGTCAGGTCGAGGGTCCACTGCGATTCGCCCGGCGGAACAGGTGACGCAGACGCGGGTTCATGTCCAGCGGGGCTTCGACGCTGTAAGGCGTGACACCCAGAAATTGCCGTACGCCCCGTCGTCGCCGGCCGAATGGACGAGCGTTCCGGTGAGTTCGTTGTCGGAGATCTCGCCAGCGTGATCGTCACCCGGTCGTCGTATTCGGGAAGTCCGTAGGTGCCGAATTCGCCGCTGCTGAGCTGCGTCGTCAAGCTCCGTCGCCGACGCCGCTGACCCGCTGGTTGCGCCAGCTTGACATCGACGATGCGCCATGTGCCGAGGAAGAACGGATCGTAGGTTCGAGGTAGATCCACCAGTCGGCCGTGTCCCGACCGGGAGGTCACGGTGATGCGCGCCCGGCGTTCGGGGTTGCTGAAATTGAGCACGTCGCCGTTCCCGACGCTGGCGCTGGCGCCCTCCGAGACGACGATTCCCTGACGGGAACCCGGTCGTAGGCGAAGCCGGAGTTTGAGGATATAGACCGTTGCGGTGGCCCGGCTGCCGTCGCGGTCGATAGGCGGTTCCCATCTGTCCTTCGACACGCAGTTCGAGCAGCGAACGTTCGTTGCCGGAAAGGTCCTCGTCGATGGTCTTCGTACACGATGACAGGGCCGTGACAAGCAGAAGGGCGGTCGGTATGAGGTATTTTTTCATCTTCGTAGTGTCTATTTAACGTTCGGATTCAAATCGAGTTCGCGCTGCGGGATCGGGTAGAAGGCCGCCTGCTCTTCGGAGAGTTTCGTGGCTTCGGGAACCGTAGCGGTGACCGACGCCGTGCGGCGCAGGTCGTAGAGGCGGTTGCCTTCGAACGCCAGTTCGAGGGCGCGCTCCTGAATGACGGCTTTGCGGAATTCGGCGAGACTCATGCCCTCCGGCAGCTCCGGGATTCCGGCGCGCCGGCGGATTTCGTTGACCAGCGCCAGTCCTTCGTCGGGACCGGCCGCTTCGGCGAGACAAGCGCGATGTCGAATAGCGGATCAGGAAGGGACGGGCGCTGGTGCGTTCGCCGATGAAGTCGGGATCGACGTATTTGGCCGAGAAGTAGCCGCGAACGGGAGGGGGTGACGAGTTTGCCGGTCTGGTCGTAGATGTCTTGTGGATCAGCTCTGTGCGCCGCTTGTCGTGGCGAGGAAGGTCTTCTCCACGAAGTTGTCCTCGATCAGGAAGACGCCCCAGCCGTTGCCGTTGCCTTCTGGAGGCTGCCGTCGCTGTAGCGGATGTAAATCGGCGCGGAGCCGTTGTTGGGCAGGAACTGGAGCGGGATTTTCGAATACATGCCTTCGTGCGTGCCGCTGCGGTCGATGCCCATGATGAAGATGTGTTCCGGTCCGTCGGGTTTCGTAACGTCGTAGATGCTGCGCAGGTCGCTGTCGGAAGTACGTCTCCTTATAGTCGAAAACCACCTTGCGCGACCAGTAGGCGGCCTGCGTATACATTTCGTCGGCGTTGCGCGGCGCCGGGCGTAGCCGGGAGCCTTGCAGGCGATGCTCGACGCGAGCGTCAGGTAGACTTTCGAGAGCAGGGCCTGCGCGCCGACTTGTCGATGCGGCCGGACCTTGTTTACCGTGAGCATCTTTTCGGCCGCGAGCAGGTCCTCAGAATCCGGTCGTAGATCTTGTCGATCGACTCGGCCATCTGGGGCGTCGTCTCTTCGAGCGACGAGATCGGCTCGTGTAGAGCGGAACCCGGCCGTAGGCGGACGAGGTTGAAATAGTTCCATGCCTCAGAAACAGGGCCTCGCCGACCACGCGGTTTTTCACCGTTTCGTTCAGATTGCCTCCCGAAACGCGTTCGATGACCGTGTTGGCGCGGTTGATGCCGATGTAGCAGTATTTGAAGTAGTACATCGTCAGCTCGGTTTCGAATTGACGGTCCATTGCTGCAGCATGTGGATGTCGCCCGGCTCGTCCGATTTGGGATACATCGTTTCGGTCGGGATGTCGCCCAGATACCAGATTCCGCGGAGGTATTCGAGCTAGTTCAACGCATTGTAGGCGTACATCAGCCCCGATTCGGCATCCTCCTCCGTCTTGTGAAGTTGTCGCTCGAATAGAAGCCGTAGGGGTCTCGTCCAGCGAGCAGGCCGAAAGCATGCCGACCGCAGCGAGCGTGAATATGATCTTTTCATGGCTTGTCAGAATTAGAAGTTAAGGTCGATACCGACGGTGTATTTGCGGAGTTTGGGATATCCGCCCCAGTAAATGCCGTCGAGTCCCACTTCGGGTCGTATCCGTCGAATTTGGTGAAGGGTGTGTACGTTGTCTATGTTGGCGTAGATGCGCATGCCCTTGAGGAACCTGCGGTTGAAGTGGAGGTTGTAGCCGAGGGTGATGTTCTGGATGCGCAGGAACGAGCCGTCCTGAAGGAAGTAATCCGACAGCCAGTATTGCCGGGCGTTGTTCAGCCGCGGGAAATCGTTGGTCGGATTGTCCGGAGTCCACCGCTTAGCCTTGACGCGCGGGCTGAACGTATAGTTGTTGTACAGCACGTCGTTGCCGTAGACGCCGTAGAGGAATACGGAGAGGTCGAGGTTCTTCCAGCGCAGCGGGGTTCAGGCTGGCCGTGAAGTCGGGATTGGGGTCACCGATGATGCACCGGTCCTCCGGCGTGATGGCGTAGTCGCCCGTCAGGTCTACGTATTTCAGCTCGCCGGGGCGGTCTTTCAGTCCGTCGGGGTCGATGAACGGGGTCCTGCCCCTCCTGAATGATGCCGTCGACACGGTAGCCGTAGAATACGTTCATCGGATGGCCTACCGCATAGATGCTGGCGTTCTGGTTGAACATGGAGATCGGTTCGCCGGTCACTTCGTAGTACAAGCCCGTCAGGTAATCCTGCGAGAGACCGCTCGAAATGGCGTCGCCCAAGCTTACGACCTTGTTGCGGTTCATCGAGTAGATGAAGGTGGCCGAGAAACTCAGTCCCTCGTGTGGACGATGTCGCCTTCGAGGCTCACCTCGAAGCCCTTGTTCGTCACTTCGCCGTCGTTGACCCATATTTTGTCGTAGCTCGACGGCAGGGGCAGGTATTTTCACGCAGCAGGTCGGTGGTCTTTTGTAGTAGACGTCGGCGGTCAGCCGCAGGCGACGGTCGAAGGCTGCGAAATCGACGCCGAAATCGAGCTGCGAGGTCGATTCCCACTTCAGGTCCGGATTGGCGATGCCGCCCCATACCATGTACCGGTTGTTGGCGCCGGTGCGGCCCACCTCGTAGCCGGGGCCGATCACGGTCGCCCACTCGCGTTGTGCCAGAATTTCTCCATGCCGTAGCGGTCGAGGTCTGGTAGCTGCTGATGCCCTGATTGCCGGAGGCTCCGTAGCTCAGGCGCAGCTTCAGTTCGCTCAGCCAGCGCGATTGCTTGAGCCACGGCTCGTTGTGCATCTTCCAGCTGACGGCCCCCGAAGTAGCCCCACTTGTTGTTTTGCCGAACTTCGTCGAGCCGTCGGCGCGCATGGTGGCCGTCAGCAGGTATTTGTCCTTGAGCGAGTAGTTGATGCGCCCGTAGAAGGAGAGCAGCTTGCTCAGGTAGTACCCGTCGTTGTATATCTGGCGCAGGTTGGGATTGCCGGCGTTCATGTTTCGTTCTGGAGGACGTCGTTGACGAATCCGCGGGCGGTCGTGTAGAGTCCGCGGCCCGTGTCCCAGTTGTAGGAGTGGCCGGCCATGACGGTCAGGGCGTGGTTCTCGTTGAACGTGCGGCTGAATGTCAGGTAGGTCTCCGACATGAGGTTCTGGTTGAACGAATTGTTGATCTGGCGATGCCGCCGTTGTCGTTGGCGTCCTGCGAAGTGTTGCTGGCGCGGTACACGTCGCCGACCGAGGTCTGGTAACGGTAGTCCAGCTGCGAGTGGATCGTCAGCCCCTTGACCAGCTCCCAGTCTACGGCCAGCGAGGTGACGAAGTCGCGGCCGGTGGTTTTGTTCAGCACGTTATCCAGAATGACCAGCGGATGGCCGAAGTCCTGCGCCCCGGCCAGATAGTAGTTGCCCTCCTTGTCGTAGACGGGCCAAAGGGTTGCGGCCGTATTCGAGTCCGTTGCTGATGTTGCGGTTGGTGATCGAGAAGACGTTGTAGGAGGTCAGTTTCAGGTTCTTGTAGAGGTTGTAGGTGACGCCGAGGTTGGCGTTGTGCGCTCGTAGGAGTCTTTCTTACAATCCTGATTGTTGTGGTAGTTGACGTTGAGGTTGATCGAGGCGCGGTCGTTGGCGCTGCTGATGGCTGCCGTCGTGCTGTTCAGGACGGGGTTCTCAGGCGGGGTCGCGCCAGTCGGTATTGGCCCATTCGCCGTTCTGTATCTCAAGCAACGAGGGATAATAGATGCCGCCGATGGTCTGGCCGATGTAGATGGGGTTGAGTCCGGCGTTTACCTGCTCCTCGTTGGTGACCTGAGCCATGAGCATCGGGTCGTACCAGATGTCGAGCGGGTCGGAGAGCTGGCTGATGACCGTCTGGTGCTTGACCGAAATGTTGGTCTGCCCCTTTGCGGCCGACTTGGTCGTGACGAGGATCGCCGTTGGCGCCCGCGATCCGTAGATTGCCGATGCCGAGGCGTCCAGAATCTCGATCGACTCGATGTCCGAGACGTTGATCTGCGAGAGGTTGCCCGCATCGCCCATCGGGAAGCCGTTGACTACGACGAGCGGCGTGTTGGAGCCTTCGAGCGAGCTGTTGCCGCGGATGCGGATAATCGCTCCCGCACCCGGATCCTGCGAAGTGTTCAGCACCTGAAGACCTGCGGCACGGCCCTGAAGCAGTCCGTCGACCGAAGTGGAGGAGAGGTTGTCGAGCGCCCCATTTTGACGGACGCCACCGAACCGGTGAGGTCGCTTTTTTACGGCGCCGTAGCCGACCGACCACCTCGTTCACGGTTTCGAATCGTCTTCGAGCGTGATCGGGTAGAAGGTCGCCGTGGTGACCTCCTTTTCCGCCGTTTTGTAGCCGAGCATCGTGATTTGCAGGTCGCACCCTTTGCGGCGCCGAGTTCGAACGTTCCGTCGGCTTTGGCGGAGGTGCCGTTGGTCGTCCTTTGACGATGACGCTGGCCCCGCGACGGCTGACCGGCCGGATCGGTGATTTTACCCCGGATGTTCTGGGGCTGGGCCCAGACCGTTCCGGCGGCCAAGAGAAGAACGGCTCCCAGCAGGAACCTGCCCAAGTTGGTTCGTAAGTTTGGTTTCTAGGTTGTTATTTTGTTGGTTGTCAGTAGCTCATGTATTCCGAGGGCAGCGGGTCGGGCTGCATCTCCCCAGCCAGATAGTCGTCCAGACAGATGAAGGTGCCGGCGGTCCAGCCCAGCATCGCGGGCATCTCGTATTCGTTGCTGACATCGGTCGTTCCCGTTTCCGCGTTGTACTTTTCCCAGAGGTTGCCCGTCGTCTTGAACGATTCGGTGACCGCTTTCATCCATTTGACGGCAATGCGTTCGGCCTCTTTGCCGTATCCGTAGCAGGCCAGTCCCATCACCGCATAGAAGCAGACCGGGGGCCACGTGTTGGGATAGGACCACTGGTAGGGTAGTCGTAGGGCTTGTCCTCGCAGGCGGCGATGCCGTAGGGAATGAGCGCCTGTACGATGTCGCCGGCGTATTCACGGGGTACGGCGCCGGGTAGAGGAGCGCGAGACCGCTCCCGAAAGCACGTCGAGCGCCGGCCGTTGACGTAGTCGTAGTCGTAGAACTGTTTCGCTTCGGGGTCGTAGCAGTATTGGAGTATCCGTGCCCGGCGAAGCTCCGCTTTGGCGATCCATTCCCGGATCTCGTCCGTACGACCCAGCTCCTGCGCGAAGCGGGCGAAGTTCACCTCGTACATGAAGAGGTTGGCATTGAGGTCCAGCGGGCGAAATCCGTACACCGGCGGTCGTAGCGCGGGTTGAAGTCCCAGCCCGATTCGGCTTCGGCGACGAAGTCGAGCCCCAGCTTGTGGAGCCGTTCGGGGGTGTAGCCCTTGTCGAAGAGGTCCGTTCCGAGGCGTTTGCCGCCGGTGACCAGAAATTCGTCGACCAGAGCGTCCGATGCGGAGCTTCCGTAGCGGTTCAGTCCGGTGGGCGTCAGGCGCCCCGCATCCGATCCGTACTCCTCCTTCAGAGTCTGGTATGCGTCGGCGAGCCACTGCTTGTCGCCGGTCAGCCGGTAGATGCGGTCGACCATCATGGAGAGGGTAGGGCGTCTGCGACCGCGCTTCGTAATAGGTCCTGCTGCCGTTGTAGACCTTGCCGAAGCGGCGGACCATGTAGAGCAGGTTGTCGGTATTGCCTTTGGCCAGTTCGGGATGGCCGTCCCGGACGAGTCCCTCGTTGGTGAAGAAGGTGTCCCAATAGTACATTTCGCGGAACATCGCCCCGGCCGTGGGAACCGTGTAGGGTAAGGCAGCCCGATGAGCGTGGCGGTGTCGGCGGTGCAGTGCTGAACGGTCGTGTGCCAGTTGTCGCGGATGAACTCCCGCACGGCCGGCGCGTCGGGGTTCTGCGGGCGGCAGCCGACGAAAGCGAGACCTGCGGCGGCTGACATGACGATAAGTATTTTTTCATGGGTATCTGTTTCGGGGTTAATAGGTGTCGGCCAGCGACATTGATTTCAGGCGCCGCGCAAGCTGCTTGGCGCTCAGTTCCGACGCCACGCGGACGGTGCGCGTTTCGCCCGGCATGAGGTCGAAGAAGTTGTCGGAGAAGTGCGCCGTTTCGCCTTCGACCGACAGATAGACGCCCCGCGCGAAGTTGTCCGACCGGACGGTGACGTCGTACTCTTCCGCCGGCCCGGTCGACCTTGCAGTGCAGGGTCGCTTTCGGGTAATTCATCGTTTTCTGCTGTACGGAGTAGTTGTTGCGGTATGTCTTCCCCGCAGCGGTGAATGTCGCCTGAATGACGACCTCCTCCGGAGCGGCTCCGTTCAGCAGCGTCCGCGTGTCGATGGCGGCGACTTTCGTGCTGGCGTTGGCCGGGACGTCGATCTGCTGTTCGAATTCCCGGTCCGGCCGCCCGTCAGACGCACCGCCCGGACGCACAAGGTGCCTTTCTCCGGAGTGAGCAGGTCGGAAACGGCGTAGATGTCGAGTCGTCCGCCGTCGAGGATCGGGGAGATCAGTATGTCTGCGAATGCGTAGCGGGCGAAGTAGTGCTGCGCCTTCCAGACGCCGTACCAGTCGCGGCTCGACCACGAAGCTACCGGCCAGCAGTCGTTGTGTGCCAGTAGAGCGATCCCCAGCAGTAGCCCTTGTCGCGGCGGTGCGCCTCGATCGCCGTTTTGATGGCGTCGCCCTGCAAGATCTGGGAGGCGTAGAGGAACGACTCGAAATCGCGCGGTTCGTGGTATTCGTTCAGCAGGTAGCTTTTGATCAGGTTGTTGGTGTGCTCGCCGCCCCGCTGGTGGGACATCATGACTTCCGACGTGATGTCTTGGTCGCCGGGCAGCGGCGCGGTGGCGCTTCACCGTTTCGAAACACGGGAACGACTGGAACCCGTATTCACTGAAGAAACGGCTGCGCTGGCGGTTGTACTCGGTGATGGGTTTTGGCGTGCCATACCTCCCAGTAGTGCGGTCGCCCTCGTGGTCGTTGCTCATCGCGCCGTAGTCCGAGAAGGGCGAGAGTGGGCTGGTAACCCATGTCGGGGCGTATTCGGCCACCACTTGGGCCAGCATGCGGTAATACTGCTCCTCGTACTGTTTCCAGATGATGTCGGAGTATTTCGGGTCGACTTTGTCGACGTCGTATTTCCAGCCGCTGAGCCACGAATCTGATTCTCGTTGTTGCCGCACCAGTAGACCACGCAGGCGTGGTTGCGCAGGCGTTTGACGTTGTCAACGGCCTCCAGACGCATGTTCTCCAGCAGCGCCCTTCGGCCGGGTAGACCGCGCAGGCGTACATGAAATCCTGCCAGATCAGGATGCCCTCGCGGTCGCAAAGCTCATAGAAGAAGTCGTCTTCGTAGATGCCGCCGCCCCAGACGCGGAGCATGTTCATGTTGACGTCGACCGCGTCCCGGATCGTGCGTTCGTAGGTCTCGCGGGTGACGCGGGGCGGAAGCAGTCGCAGGGATGTAGTTGGCGCCCTTGCAGAAAACGGGTTCGCCGTTGAGCAGGAACCGCAGGCTGCGTCCGTAGGCGTCGGGCTTCTTTCGACGGTGACGGGCGGAGCCCGACCTGTGCGCTGTGGCCGGCCAGCACACGGCCGCCAAGCTCCACGGAGGTGCGGAAAGTATAGAGGTGCGGTTCGCCCATGCCGCGGCACCACCATAGTTCCGGATGGTCGATCGTGAACGGGACGCTGACCCGGTTCATGCCCGCGTGGAGCTGCACGCTGCGCGACCGAGCACCCGTTTGCCGTCGGAGACGGTGACGACGGCGTTTTCGACGGGCGCTGCCGCTTCGATCTCCACCTGCGTCTCGACACGGGCGGCTTCGGACGAGACCTCCGTCTGGCGGTGGAATACGTCTTCCAGACGCAGCTCGTTCCAACCCTGAAGTTTTACCGGACGCCAGATGCCCGACGTAACCAGCCGCGGACCCCAGTCCCAGCCGTAATGATAGCCCGCCTTGCGGGTGAAGGGGCTGAGTTTTTCCGTCGAGTCCCCGTTGTCCGCCTGATCGTTCCAAGCCTCGTAACGGTAGGGCGGGGATTCGTACAGCGGCAGGGCCTTGTTGATCGGGGAGTGGAAATAGACGCGCAGCACGTTGCCGCGCTCCCTGAGCAGGGTTTGACTTCGGCGGCCCAGCGGCGGAACATGTTGTCCGCCGTCAGGATCTGCGTTTCGTTCAGGAAGACGTCGGCATAGGTGTCCAGACCGAGAACTCCAGCCGGATGTGTTCATAGCCGCGCATCAGCGCTCCGGCGTCGAAGGGACTTCGTAAATCCAGTCTTCCTTGTCGATCCACTGCAGGAGCGTTCGTTGAGCCGGTAGTAGGGATCTTCGATCAGCCCGTTGTCCATCAGGTCGGTGTGGACTACGCCGGGTACCGTCGCCGGATGCCATTCGTTTCGGTTCGCCTGTCTGAACTTCAGCCGGAGTGAAGCGGCATCGTGTCGTTGGCGGCCGATCCGATCGTCGCCGATCCGCTAAAAATAATGTCATAATTGCCTTCAGGGTTTGTTTGTACATGACTAGTTCTCTTTGGTGAGGTGAGGGTCATCGTGTTCAGGTTCAGATTGATGGTGTAGGTCCCCGACGCATACCCGAAGCGCGACGGATAGAACTGCGGGTCGCCCTTGGCGTCGCTCGTGGCCTGATCGTCGATGCGGATCACCGTGCCGAACGGCGCGTCGGGGGTCTGTCCGTACCAAGGCCACCAGCCGTCGGACGAAGCGAAGATCTTGAATCCCTTGTAATCGCCGTCGAAATTCATGGCGACACCCGTGGCTTCCATTCGTTGTCGCCCTTCTTGGGCAGGTAGGTGCGGCTTTCCCAGCCGCCGGAGTGGCTTCGCCGGTCATCGAATAGGCGGTCGAGTAGTCGATGCTTTCGCGGTGAGCGTCATCTTCATCGTGTTGAGGTTTACCTCGATGTCGTAAACGCCGTTCTCGTAGCCGAACGATCGGCTGGAACTGCGCTTCACCGCTTTTATATACGGCGATCTTTCCGAACGTCTCCGCCGAAAGGTCCTGTGCGGCGAAACGGGGATCGTCCGTGTCGTTGACGTTGCGCGAAGTAGAATTTGAAGCCGTTGTTCAGCTCATGGGCTGCACGCGCAGCTCGACGCCGGAGGCCTGATACAGGTGGGAGCCTTCGCGGCTTTCGGGCAGTTCGAGGCCCGCGTTCAGATCCCACTGCCACGGGTGGCGCACCCACCATGATCAGCGAGGGCGGGAAGTTCGGATAGGTCGTCTTCGGCGTTATTGCGCAGTTTTGATCTCCGACAGCTGGGCGTCGAACTCCTCGTCCGCGTTTTCGCATATACGGCGAACCGCACCGCCGCTTCGGTGCCGGCTTCCAGATCGAAAGTGTTGAGAAGCAGCTGATTCAGCTCGCCGTGAGTGAAGTCGTGTGTCAGGGCCGCGCCCTTGTCGATGACGACCGGACCGGAGAACATGTCGCGGTCGGTCAGGTTGACGGCGACGTGTAGGCGACCTCGGTCTGCTCGTCGTCGGTCGCGGCGGTCCATTCGGCGTGCAGGGCCGGTTGGTCGGGTGCTCCGGGTCGACCAGCACGGCATCGGCCGAGAGGGTCAGCGTGGGGGCTGTCAGGGTTGCGGGTTCCGGAACGGTTTTTCGGCCGTGTCGTCGGAACTGCAGGCGGCGGCCAGAAGAAGGGTGGCGGCCAGACCCGCGGTCAGATAGTAGAGTTTTCTTCGCATATAGGTTGGTTTTGATTGGATTGATCGTGTATATGCCGAAAACAAAATTATCGTTTTGTCCGAGCCTGCAATAGAAAGGTTCGAAAAGCAAAAAGTTTGATCGGATCGTATCAATCCGACGCTTTTTGCGCATGAAAAGGCCCTGAAAAGTGGGTTATACGAATTTTAAATATTATTAAAAACGATGAAACGGAATATGTATGGGTTGATTCGCTGGTATTATGTGATCTTTTTGTTGTATTATTCGATTGAAGTGTGTCGTGGCTCTTGGAAAATACTTTTCGACGATGTAATTTTACCTAAAACCACACGGATTAACATGCAATGTATTGTTAATCATGTATATAACCTGATAATAACCGGCCTATGAAAAAACTCTTCCTTTTTCTCTGTCTTCTGTTCCTGCTGCCGACCGCCGCTTTGTGCAGGGATAAAACCTATACGATTCAATCACCCGATTGTTCGTTGACCGTCACGATCGGATGCGGTGATCGAATCGTATATTCCGTCCGATCGGATACGAATCAGATTCTGAAGCCTTCGCCCTTGGCTCTCGGCTCGTTTCCGGCGAATGCTGGGGCCGGCGAGCCGAGGCCGGAGTGCGGCGCTACCGGATCGACGAGGTGTACGACGCACCTGTTTATAAAAAGCGGAAGGTGGAGGATCGCTGCAACGGGATCGTGATCGATTTCGGAGGGATTTTCGCTGGAGTTCCGGGCCTATGACGACGCGGTGGCTTACCGCTTCGTCGCGCGTCAGCCCGGCGAGGTGCTCGTTGCGGGCGAAGAGGCCCGGTTCCGGTTCGCTCGGGAGCCGTCGCATTCGTGCCCTATGTGCGCGACACCCTTGCAGGCACGACGGACTGGCTTTCGGCGAGCAGTTCATGCGTCGTTCGAGAACACCTATACCCGTACGCCGCTTTGCGAAATGGACTCCGCCCGCTTGGCGTTCCTGCCGCTGCTCGTGCAGACGGCCGGGGTGTGAACGTCTGCATCACGGACGCCGACCTCGAATCCTATCCGGGCATGTTCCTGCACCGAAGCGGCGCGGACGAACTCGAAGGCGTTTTCGCCCCCTCTCCGCGGAAGGTCGTGCCGGGCGGTTACGACCGCATGCAGGGCGTGGTCGAGGAGTACGAGCCGTTCATAGCCTCCCTTGCGCCGGGAGACCGGCTGCGTGGCGGGCGCTCAGTATCGTGCGGCAGGATACCCGGCTCGCGGACAACGATCTGGTCTGGAAGCTCGCTTCGCCCTGCCGGCTCGACGATATTTCGTGGATCGAACCCGGCAAGGCCGCGTGGGAGTGGTGGAACGACTGGGGGCTTTCCGGCGTGGACTTCACGGCGGGGATCAACCAGCCCACCTATGAATATTACATCGATTTCGCATCCCGCAACGGTCTGCGCTACCTCGTTCTGGACGACGGCTGGAGCCGCGATCACCATTCGCCGCTGGAGACGGCCCCGGACTCGATCTGCCGGCGCTGGTGAAGTACGGCAGAGCGGGGCGTGGGACTGATCCTCTGGCTCGGCTACCTCCCGTTCGCCGAACAGATGGAGAGCTTTGCGAGCACTATTCGAAATGGGCATCAAGGATTCAGGTCGATTTCATGGACAGGGACGACCAGCAGATGGTCCGGTTCGTCTACGATGCCGCCCGTACGGCCGCACGGCACAACTGCTGCTCGACCTGCACGGCATATTCAAACCTGCGGGAATCCAGCGGACCTATCCCAACGTCATCAATTTCGAGGCGTGCACGGGCTGGAGCAGGTCAAATGGTCGCCCGTCGAGATCGATCAGGTTACCTACGACGTGACGGTGCCCTTCATCCGGATGATGGCCGGACCGATGGATTATACGCAGGAGCTATGCGCAATGCCTCGAAGCGAATTTCCGGCCGGTGAATTCCGAGCCGATGAGTCAGGAACCCGCTGCCGGCAGCTGGCCGAGTATGTCGTGTTCGATGCTCCGCTCGCGATGCTGTGCGACTCCCCGTCGGCCTACGGACGGGAACGAATGCCTGCGCTTCATCTCCGGCGTGCCTACCGTCTGGGATGAGACCGAAGTGCTCGCCGGCGAGGTCGGCGACCATATCGTGACGGCGCGCCGTCACGGCAACGTGTGGTATGTAGGGGGACTTGCCGGCTGGGACGGCCGTTCGGTCAGGTCGATCTCTCGCTGCTGCCCGAAGGGACGTATGCGTAGCTGTTCCGCGACGGCGAGAACGCGGCGCGCATCGCCCAAGACTATGTCCGGGAGGAGTTCCTGCTGGCTCCCGGTAAATCGTTCGATGTGAAAATGTTCCCGGAGGCGGTTTCGCCGCCCGGATAACAAGCGATAGCGTATGGGCATACGTCTTAGGAAAAGATCGGTTACGGACTCGGCGATACGGCCTCTTCGATGCTGTGGAAGCTCTTCAGCGTCTACCTGATGTTCTTCTATACGGATATCTGCGGCATCGACGCGTGGGTGGTCGGCGTCCTGTTTCTGGTGACGCGGATCTGGGATTCGCTGCTCGATCCCGTCGTCGGGCTTCTGTGCGACCACATCCAGCCGGTGGGACCTTCCGGCCGTGGCTGCTGTGGGGCGCCCTGCCCTTCGGGGCGTTGGGCGTCCTGACCTTCATGCCGGAGTGGGGAACGGGCGGAAAGGTGGTCTATGCGACCGTGACCTATTCGCTGATGATGATCGTCTATTCGTCGGTCAATGTGCCCTATGCCGCACTGCTCGGCGTCATGTCGGCCGATCCGCACGAACGCACGGTGCTCGCCGCGTTCAGGATGACCTTCGCCGCCGCAGGCAGCATGGCGGTCGTGCTGGCGGTCGAGGCGCTGGTGAAGGCTTTCCGGCGTGGGCTGGGCCGTCGGCGAGCTGGACCGCGGCGGTCGCCGTCGTGGCCGCGCTTGCAGTCGTGCTGTTCTTCGTGACGTTCTCAACGACGCGGGGCGAGTACGGCCGTGCGGGCGGGCGGCATCCGGTGCTGCTCTCGCTGCGCGACCTGCTGCACAACAGACCGTGGCTGATCCTTGCAGGGGCAGCCGTATGTCTCAGGTGTTCAATGCGTTCCGGGAGAGCGGGACGATCTATTTCTTCAGTATTGCGTGGCCGGCGAGACTGTCGGCACGGTGTCGTTCGCCGGGATCGCCCTGACCGGTCGGCCCTGTTCCTCGCCGTGGGGCCGTTTTCAACATTGCGGGCATCGTGCTGATCCCCTTCGCCGCGGACGGTTCGGACGCCGGCGGACGCTGGTAGGCACCTTGCTGCTCACGGCCGTTTTCAGCTTCGCCTTCTATTTCGTGCGGCAGGGCGGTTATTCCGTGCTGCTTCTGGCGCAGGCGCTCATCAACCTGAGCGTCGGCGGGGTGTTGCCGCTGCTCTGGGCCATGTCCGCCGATACGGCGGACTATGCCGAACGGCGTTCGGGCCGCCGGGATACAGGCTGATATTCTCCTCTATTCGATGGCCCAGAAGATGGGCTGGGCGGTCGGAAGTGCCGCGACGGCGTGGATCTGTCGCTGGCCGGATTCGAAGCGAATGCCGTCCAGTCGCCGGCTGCGCTCACGGTTATAGGGTGTCTGCAAAGCGTCTTCCCGGCTTTGGCCGCTTTGGGGACATGTGCCTTCATTCTGTTTTATCCGCTGGCCGATTCCCGGCCCAAATAATGATTCGTTATGCCCAATCCTGACATATTGACCGAGATACCGCCTATTTCAGGACAAGACTGTTTCGTCGTGTTCGACCGCTACAAGCGCGATTCTGTTTCCCCGTGCATATCCACAAGGAGTACGAGCTGAACCTTGTGTGCGGAGCGCGGGGGCGACCCACATCGTGGGCGACTCCGTCCGCGAAATATCCGACAGGGATCTGGTCCTGATCACGGGTTCCTACCTCGAACACGCGTGGCTGAACGGCAATTTTTCGAAGAATGCCGATGTCCATGAGGTCTGCGTGCAGTTTCTCCCGATCTGTTCGAATCGGGGTTCATCGACAAGAAGCAGTTCTATCCGATCAAGAAGATGTTCAGTATGCGCGCCGCGGCATCGCATTCTCCGAAGAGACGGTCTCCCGTGTCGAGCCGATCGTGGAGAACCTGATACGCAGCGAAGACAGGTTCGATTCGGGCTTAACTTCCTGATGCTTCTCAACTGTCTGGCGCGCGAGAGCGATACCATATCCTCGCCCAGCGCTCCGTGTCGATCGAGAACAACGTCAATTACGACATGCCGCGCATCAGAAGGTGATGCAGTTCCTGAACGATAATTTCCACCGGGACATATCCATCGCCGAGGTCAAGGCCCTCGTGAACATGAGCGAACCGACGTTCAGGCGTTTCATCAAACGGCATTCCGGAAGAGCTTCGTGAATCTGCTCAACGACATTCGCCTTGGGGCGGCTTCGCGCATGCTGATCGAAAACCCGACCAAGAACGTTTCGGAGATCGCCTACAAATGCGGATTCAACAACCTCTCCAACTTCAACCGGATCTTCAAGAAGGAAAGGGTTTGACTCCAGTCCATTCAAGACGTTCTACACCCAGAAGAAAATATCCGTATAAATTCAACCTAAAACTCAAAACGACATGAAAAAGAAATTGCTGTTTTCTGCGTGCGCCTGCATGGCTGTTGTCCTCGGTCTCGGATGTTCCGAGGTGAACGGTGTGCCGAGCCGCGCGCCTTCGGGTATCGAAGGCCCCAAGACCATGGTCGATGCCGGCGCCACGGCCATTACCCGGACGCTCTACGAAAATCTGTTCGTGCTGGCCGAGCGCGGTACGATGTTCGGCCATCAGATACCGACCCTGTACGGTCTGGACAACAACAGGAAATGGTGGGCCGGCGACGACACCGACCTTTCGACACGAAGTACCTGACGGGCAGCCATCCGGCAGTCTGCGGCTGGGAGCTTTCCAACATCGAGCTGGACATGGAGACCAATATCGACGGAAGCTTTTCACCGAAGGTGCGCAAGCACATCATCGCGGCATTCGGACGCGGAGCCGTAATACGATTTCGTGGCATTGCGCCAATCCGTTTCGGGCGGAAACTCGTGGGACGGGACGCGCGCCGTCTATTCGATCATTCCGGGCGGCGAGAACCACGAAAGTTCAAAGGCTGGCTCGACAAGGTCGCCGATTTCATGCTGAGCCTCAAGTCGCCCGAAGGCGACCTATTCCGCTGATCTTCCGTCCGTGGCATGAGCATACCGGCTCCGGCTTCTGGTGCAAGGAAATGCGACGGCGCAGGAGTTCGTCGCCTTGTGGCAGTTCACGATCTCGTACCTGAGCGACGTGAAGGGCTGCACAATCTGATCTGGGCCTATTCGCCCGATATGGTCCATCTCAATTCGCGCGATGCCTACCTCGAATACTGGCCCGGCGACGAATGGGTCGATATTCTGGGACTCGACGCCTACGACCGCAACGGTGCGGACTACGACCACAAGGGATTGCAGATGATCCGCCTGATGAAGAATATCGCCTATACGAAGAACAAACCGTTGGCGCTGACCGAAACGGGTCTTGAGAACAACAATCCTGAGGAGTCGAGCTACTACAACAAGAAATGGTGGACGTCGATGCTCTACAAGATTATCGAGAACGAGCCTGTATCGTTCGTGCTGTTATGGCGCAACGGCGATTTCCCGACAAACGGCGGGCACTATTTCAGCGCTTTCCGCGGGTGCTATTCCGAAGGATTTTATGGATTTCTCCCGGAAGGAGCAGATTCTTTCGAGGACGACCTGCCGGATATGTACAAACTGCTCAAATAAGCGGTCCGGGGAAAAAGGATGCCTTTTCGGGGCATCCTTTGCGGCGGTTCGGTTATTCGAATTCGGCCATCACGCGCTCCATTTTCCGGCGGATTTCGGAGGTGCAGAGATTGCCGATGCTGCCTTCGTGGGTGTGGCGCACCTCGCGCGTCAGGCGGTACTGGCCGCGCTGTACAGCCATGCCGACTTGTTTGTAGGCTTCGCGGAACGGGACGCCTGCGAGTACGAGGCGGTTGACGTCCTCGACCGTGAAAAGGTAGTCGTATTTCCGCTCGTCGAGGATGTCGGTGTTGACCTTCAGGTGCGCGAGCATGAAGTCGCACATCGAGAGGGTGCGTTTGATTTCGGTTGTCGCCGGGAACAGGATGTCCTTGAGCAGCTGCATGTCGCGGTGGTAGCCGACGGGAAGGTTCGCCGTGAGCAGGGCGATCTCGTTCGGTACGGATTGCAGGCGGTTACAGCGTCCGCGCATGATCTCGAAGACGTCGGGGTTCTTCTTGTGGGGCATGATGCTCGACCCCGTGGTGAGGTTGTCGGGCAGCGATACGAAGCCGAAGTTCTGGCTCATGAACAGGCAGATGTCCATCGCCAGGCGGCCGATGGTCGCAGCGACGGCCGCGATGGCGCCGCGGCGGTGCGTTCGCTTTTGCCGCGGCTCATCTGTGCCGCCACGACGTTGTAGTGTAGCGCTTCGAAACCCAGCAGGCGCGTGGTCATCTCACGGTCGAGCGGGAACGACGAGCCGTACCCGGCGGCCGAGCCGAGGGGGTTCTGGTTGGCGATGTGCCATGCCGCGGCGATGAGCCGCATGTCGTCCACCAGCGTTTCGGCATAGGCGCCGAACCACAGGCCGAACGACGAAGGCATGGCGATCTGAAGGTGGGTGTATCCCGACATCAGCACCTCCTTGTATTGTTCGCTCAGGCCTTGCAGCCGGTCGAACAGCGTTTTTACGGCGTCGGCTGTCTGGCGCAGTTCGTCGCGCAGGAAAAGTTTGAGGTCCACTAGCACCTGATCGTTGCGCGAGCGGCCCGAATGGATCTTCTTGCCCGCGTCGCCCAGCCGCCGCGTGAGCATCAGCTCCACCTGCGAGTGGACGTCCTCGGTGTCCGGCTCGATCGCAAAGCGTCCGGCTTCGATCTCGGCGGCGATCTCTTTCAGTCCGGCGGTCAGCTCCTCCAGTTCGGCGGAGGTCAACAGCCCGATCTTTTCGAGCATGGCGATGTGGGCCAGCGACCCTTCGACGTCGTATTTCGCCAGCCGCATGTCCAGTTCGCGGTCGTCGCCGACGGTATATTCCTCGATCATCTTGTCGGGCTCGAAGCCCTTGTCCCAAAGTTTGGTTGCCATAGCGTGTGTGTATTCGTTTCTCATTTCGTGCCGGCTCCGTATTGCCGGCGGCCGGTGGTTTGCGGCGGTGCGCCGCGTTTGCAAATCTGTCTTCCGCACGGGCGGGTGTCTTTCGCGGCGGGGATTCGGCCGCCTGCCGCGCGGGGCGGCGTCAGAGGATTCCGGCGAGTTGCCGGATGAATTCTTCGTAAATCCCGATTCCCTCCCCGATCTCCGAGAGGAGCACGTATTCGTCGGCCGTGTGGGAGCGCGACGACTCTCCCGGACCCATTTTGAGCGACGGAAAGGCATCAGCGCCATGTCCGACGTGGTGGGCGATACGTAGCTTTCGCGCCCCGTGGCGGCGGTCGCCCGTGCGAGCGGATGGGCGGCGTTGAGCGCCGAGGCACGGATGCGTGTCGAGCGGGGCGTCACCTCGCTGCGCAGTGCCCGACGCAGGATTTCGACCGTTTCCTCGTTGGTGTAGGCATCCGTGGTGCGGACGTCGGCCACGAAACGGCAGGTGTCGGGAACGACGTTATGCTGCGTGCCGGCCGCGATCTGCGTCACGGCGATGCCGATGGGGCCCAGCAGGTCGGAGCGGCGGTCGAAGCGGAAGTCGCGCAGGCGGGCGATGTCGTCGAGTGCGATATAGAGCGCGTTGACGCCCTCGTTGCGGGCCGCATGGCCGCTTTTGCCGCGGGCTTCGCAGTCGAGGACGACCAGCCCCCGTTCGCCGACGGCGGCCTGCATGCCCGTCGGTTCGCCGACGAGCGCCATGTCGATCGTTCCCAGTTGCGGAAGCAGGGCGCGCATGCCGTGCTCGCCCATGCACTCCTCTTCGGCCGAAAGCGCCAGCAGGAGGTTGAACGGCAGGGGGCGTGTGCGCTGCGTCAGGAAAGTCTGCGTGAGGCTCACCGCCGAAGCCCCGGCGTCGTTGCTCCCCAGGCCGTAGAGGCGGTCGCCTTCGACGGTCGGGGCATACGGGTCGCGGGTGTAGCTGGCTGCGGGGCGTACCGTGTCGTGGTGGGAGTTCAGGAGCAGCGTCGGGCGCGCCGGGTCGAAGCCTGCGGAGCGGGCGAAAACGTTGTTGTGCAGTCTTTCTGGTGCCGCGCCGTGTTCCGCCAGGTAGGCGAAGATGAGGTCGGCCGTGCGGCTTTCGTCGCGCGACGGGGAGGGCGTTGCGATCAGCGTCCTGAGCAGGTCGATGGCTTCCTTGGTTTTTGCATCCATGCTCTTC
Source organism: Alistipes sp. (assembly GCA_047233565.1). Taxonomy (GTDB): domain Bacteria; phylum Bacteroidota; class Bacteroidia; order Bacteroidales; family Rikenellaceae; genus Alistipes. Next base: position 19,595 of record JBKSUH010000002.1, on the reverse strand, counting down.
CTGTTTTTGCTCCGGCGGTCCGGGCGGACTGCCGAAACCGGGGGTTATCTGATGACTGTTCCCGTGTCGTTCAGCAGGTTCTCCGAGTGTTTGATCGTGACGCTCCGCACGCCGTTGGCAACGGCTTTCAGCGCGTTCTCGACCTTGGGGATCATCCCTTTGCTGACGATGCCGCCGGCTTTGAGCGCGGCGTACGATTCGGCCGTGATTTCGCGGATGAGCGTCGTCTCGTCCTCCGGGTCGCGCAGCACGCCGCTTTTTTCGAAGCAGAAAACCAGCTCCGTGGGGGCGATCCGGGCGGCACCGAGTGCCACGGACGAAGCCACGCTGTCGGCGTTGCAGTTGAGCAGCGTGCCCTGCCCGTCGTGCATGATGGCGCAGAATACGGGCGTGACGCCTGCCCCGAGAAGTTCCCCGAGCAGCGTGTGGTTGACACTTTCGATGTCGCCCACGAAGCCGTAGTCGATCGGTTCGGGTGCGCGGCGGCGTGCCATGACGGCGTTGCCGTCGGCGCCCGACAGCCCGAGTGCATTGCATCCGGCGGCCTGGAGCCCGGCCACGAGCTGTTTGTTGACCAGCCCGGCGTAGACCATCGTCACGATGTCGAGCGTGCCCTTGTCGGTGATGCGGCGCCCGTCGACCATCTGCACCTGCAGTTCGAGTTTCTGGGCGAGGCGCGTGGCGAGCTTGCCGCCTCCGTGGACGAGGATCTTCGCCCCGGGCAGCGAGGCGAAGTCCGCGAGGAAGCGTTTCAGGACGGCGGGGTCGTCGATGACGTTGCCGCCGATTTTTACTACCGTGATTTTCTCCATTATCCGAGTCCCTCCAGCAATCTTTTGAGTACGACCTGCGCCGAGATTTCGCGGTTGGCGGCTTCGGGGATCACCAGACTGCGCGGCGACTCGATCACCTCGTCGGTGACGATCATGTTGCGCCGCACGGGCAGGCAGTGCATGAAGAATGCGTTGTCCGTAAGCGCCATCTTTTCGGCGTCGACGGTCCATGCGCGGTCGCGGCAGAGGACCTTGCCGTAGTTGGGATCGGCGTAGGCCGCCCAGTTCTTGGCATAGACGAAGTCGGCTCCTTCGAGCGCCTTGCGCTGGTCGTATTGCGCGCGCGCGGCCGACGAACTGCGGCGCAAGCTCGTATCCTTCGGGGTGGGTGATGACGAAGTCGTAATCCGCGGCGTTCATCCACTCGGCGAACGAGTTGGGCACGGCCTGAGGCAGGGCGTTGGGGTGCGGTGCCCAGGTCATCACGACCTTCGGGCGCTCCGTGGTCTTGTACTCCTCGATGGTGATCAGGTCGGCGAAGCTTTGCAGCGGGTGCCGCGTGGCGGCCTCCATCGAGAATACGGGGCGGCCCGAGTAGCGGATGAACTGTTCCAGTACGCGTTCCTCGTAGTCTTCGGCCTTGTCGTGGAAGCGGGCGAACGACCGTACGCCGATCACGTCGCAGTACGATCCCATGACGGGGATGGCTTCGAGCAGGTGTTCGGCCTTGTCGCCGTCCATCACCACGCCGCGCTCGGTTTCGAGCCTCCAGGCACCTTGGTTGACGTCCAATACCATGACGTTCATGCCGAGGTTCATCGCTGCCTTCTGCGTCGAGAGCCGCGTGCGGAGGCTCGAATTGAAAGAGCATCAGCAGGGTCTTGTTGCGGCCCAGTCCGGTGAACTGGTAACGGTCGCGCTTGATTTCGAGCGCTTCGGCGACGGCGATGTGCAGGTCGCCGATATCTGCCGCACAGGTGAATTTATGCATATCGTTTTCGTTTTATCTTGTTTTGTCTGTCGCTTGCTTCCGGAGGGCTTTGTTCGCGGCGGTGCGCTGCGTTGAGTCTGCCCTCTCCTGACTTTCCTCCGCAGAGAGGACTTGTCGTATCGCGTCCGGGATTTTATTTCCCGCGGAGCTTGCGTCGAATGCGTCGAGGAAGCGGTCGGCCAATTCGCGCGTCAGGCAGAGCGCGGGCAGCAGCCGCACGGTCGAAGCGCCTGCGCCGCCCGTGAAGACGTGTTTTCCGAAAGGAGTTTTTGCGGAATTCCGCGCCCGAACCGTCGATCTCGATGCCGATCATCAGGCCGCGGCCGCGGATCTCTTTCGGTCCGTCGGCCTTACGCAGTTCGCCGAGCAGGTATTCGCCCGTGTCGGCGGCGTTCTCGACCAGCTTCTCGCGCTCCATGACATCCAGCACGGCGATGGCCGCCGCGCAGGCGAGGTGGCTGCCGCCGAAGGTGGTGCCGAGCAGTCCGGGGCGCGCCTCGAAGTGGGGCGCGATCAGCACGCCGCCGATCGGGAAGCCGTTGCCCATGCCCTTGGCCATGGTGATCAGGTCGGGACGGATGCCGGCCCACTGGTGGCGAAGAAGCGTCCCGTGCGGCCGTAGCCCGACTGGATTTCGTCCAGCACGAGCTGGGTGCCCGTTTCGGTAGCGGCTGCGCAGGCCGCGCAGGAATTCGTCCGTGGGGCAGTGGATGCCCGAAACGCCCTGAATGCCCTCGATGATGACGGCGGCGAATTCGCGTGTGGCGAGTTTGGCGCGGGCCGCTTCGAGGTCGTTCAGCGGGGTGAATTCCACGTTGGGCGTCCCGTTGAACGGCGAACGGATGGAGGGTTGTCCGTCGCGGCGACGGCGCCCGACGTGCGGCCGTGGAAGGCTTTGAGAAGGCCAGCACTTTGGCGCGGCCCGTCTGGAACGACGCCAGCGAGTGCGTTTTCGTTGGCCTCGCGCCCGAATTGCAGAGGAAAGGCTGTAATCGTCGTAGCCCGATGCGCGGCCCAGTTTTTCGGCCAGGGTGGTCTGGAGCGAGTTCTCGACCGAGTTGGAATAGAATCCCAGCCGTGCGGCCTGCTCCGAGAGGGCCCGTACGTAGTCGGGCTGCGCATGGCCGATCGAGATGACGGCATGGCCGCCGTAGAGGTCGAGGTATTCGGTGCCTGCCGCGTCGTAGACGAAGCAGCCCTTGCCCCGGACGGGCTCTACGGGATAGAGCGAATATACGTTGAATAGTGTCATGGCAAAATTGTTTGGCATCTTGCTTCCGATTGCGGTAATCACGGCGTGCCGCCGTATGCAAATCTGATCCACCCCCAAACCCCCGCCTCAGGCAGGGGTTGGTCCGCCGCATGCGGCGGAAAGCGAATCCCGGAAAGCGATTTCGTTGTTTCTAAAAAGCGGACGCTGAGCCGAAGTCCTTCGCCTCGTCAGTCGAACATAAGGTTCATGTTCTGCACGGCCTGTCCCGACGCGCCTTTCAGCAGGTTGTCGATGACCGACACGACGTGCAGTTTGCCGTCGTATGGCCACGCTCAGCAGGGCCTGTCGGTATTGACGACCTGTTTGAGATCGACGCTGCCGGCGGCGACGTGCGTGAAGAGGCCGGGGCGTAGAAATCCTCGTACAGCCTGCGGGCCGCCGTCTCGTCGAGCGGGCAGTCGGTGTAGACGCTGGCGAGGATGCCGCGGGCGAAATCGCCGCGCATCGGCACGAAATTGACGGCCTTGCCGAAGCCGGGCTGCAGGCGTCGCAGGTTGCGTCCGATTTCGATCGGTGCTGGTGCGTGAAGGCTTTGTAGACCGAAATGTTGTCCGCGCCAGCTGAAATGGGTCGTGGCCGAGGGCTTCACCCCCGCGCCCGTCGAGCCGGTCACGGCCGTCACATGCACCTCGTCCGTCAATAGTCCCGCCGCTGCGAGCGGGAGCAGTGCCAGCTGGATCGCCGTGGCGAAGCAGCCCGGGTTGGCGACGCGCTGTGCCGTGCGGATACGGTCGCGGTTCAGCTCGGGGAGCCCGTAGACGAACCCGCCGCTCTCGTCGCGGAAATCCTGCGCCAGGTCGATGATCTTCACGCCTGCGGGCACCGTGTTCGCCTCCATCCATTTGCGGCTCTCGCCGTGTGCCGAACAGAGGAACAGCACGTCGATGGCCTGGAGGTCGTATGCGTCGCTCAGACGCATTTCGATGTCGCCCTCCAGTCCCCCGTGTACGTCGGCGATGCGGTTGCCCGCATTGCTGGTGCTGTGGACGAAGGCGAGCCGGACCTGCGGATGGTTTACCAAGAGGCGGATCAGTTCGCCGGCGGTGTACCCGGCGCCTCCGATGATGCCGGCCCGGATCATTTCTTGTTGCGTTTCTGGACGTTGTGGTAAATCTTGATCTGGTTGCCGAGGATCTTCGTGAAGCCCTTCACGTTGTCGGCCGTCCAGGCCTTGTTGACCTCGCCGTATTCGCCGAAGTCGGTCTTCATCAGGTCGAAGGTCGAATCGACGCCCACGAGCGTGTAGCTGTACGGACGCAGGATCAGCTCGACCGTACCCGTGACGTTGCGCTGCGAGGAGGCGAGCATCGCTTCGATGTCGCGCATCACCGGTTCGAGGTATTGCGCCTCGTGCAGGAACATGCCGTACCAGTTGGCGACCTGCTCTTTCCAGTAGATCTGCCATTTGGTCTGGGTGTGTTTCTCAAGCATCCTGTGTGCGGCGATGATGAGCATCGGGGCGGCGGCCTCGAAGCCTACGCGGCCCTTGATGCCGATGATCGTGTCGCCGATGTGCATGTCGCGGCCGATGCCGAATTTCGAACCGATGGCCTCGACGGCGCGGATGGCCTCGACCTTGTCGGCGTAGGGCGCTGCGTTCACGGCGGCGATTTCGCCCTGCTCGAAGGTGATTTCAGCCGCTCCTCGCCCGATGCGGTGATCTGGCTCGGATAGGCCTCTTCGGGCAGCGTCTGCTCGGAATGGAGCGTCTCCTTGCCGCCGATCGACGTGCCCCAAAGCCCCTTGTTGATCGAGTACTCCATCTTCTTGAAGTCGGCCGAAGCCGTGCTTCTGAGGTAGTCGATTTCGTATTCGCGCGTCAGGGTCATGTCGCGCGTCGGGGTGATGATTCGATTTCGGGGGCGAGCACCTGAAACGTCAGGTCGAAGCGCACCTGATCGTTGCCGGCGCCGGTCGAGCCGTGGGCCACGCAGTCGGCGCCGATCGACTTGGCGTATTCGATGATGGCGATGGCCTGGAAAATACGCTCCGAGCTGACCGAAATGGGGTAGGTGCCGTTGCGCAGGATGTCGCCGTAGATCATGTATTTGATGCTCTTTTCGTAGTATTCCTGCTCGATGTCGAGCGTGGCGTGCTTCACGGCGCCCAGCGCCAGGGCGCGTTTTTCGATGTTCGCAAGCTCCTCCTTCGAGAAGCCGCCCGTGTTGGCGATGGCCGTATAGACATCGTACCCTTTATCCTCGGAGAGGTATTTCACGCAGAACGAGGTGTCGAGACCTCCGCTGAATGCCAGAACTACTTTTTGCTTTCCCATTTTCTTATATCGTTTTGTTTATTTCAGGTGGAACAATTTTTTGAACTTGTTTTTGAAGAACATGATGTAGGGCGCCATGCGCGACTGTACCTGCGGAGGCTCCTTCGCCGGATCGTACAGCATGCCCGTACAGAGACACATGCGCCGGTTGTTGCGTTGCAGGATGTCGTAGTTGCAGCAGCCCTGGCAACCCCGCCAGAACTCCTCGTCCTCGGTGAGCTCGGAAAAGGTCACCGGCGTGTAGCCCATGCGCGAATTGAGTTTCATCACGGGCAGCGACGTCGTAATACTGAATAACTTGGCGTACGGGAATCGTCGTCGGGCCAGCTCGAATGTTCGTCGCTTGATCTGCTCCGCGAGTCCCATATGGCGGTACTCCGGGTCGACGATAAGCCCCGAGGTCGCGACGAAATCGCCGTGTCCCCAACACTCGATGTAGCTGAAACCGATTAGTTTCTCACCGTCCAGCGCCACGACGGCCTTGCCACCGGTCATTTTTGCGGCGATGTATTCGGGCGAACGCTTGGCGATGCCCGTGCCACGCTGCAACGCCGACTCGTAGATCAGATCGCAGATACGCTGGGCGTAGTGCGCGTGTGACGAGTCGGCAAATACGACGCTGATAGAGTTGTTATTCATTTACTTTTATGTGGGTAAAATTGTGGTGTGAATCAGTTGTTGATACGGAAGGCACGCTGCACGCCCTTGATCCGCATGATGGAGTGAATGAGCGTGTCCACGACGCCCGCGCCGGGCACCTCGACGCTCACCGTGCCCCCGATGCACCCGTTGGCGAGCGATGAGAAGTTGATCGAGCGGATGTTGAGTTTCAGGTCGCGGCTGATGACCTCGGTGATGTGGTTGGCCATGCCCGTCGTGTCGGCCGCCACGATGCGGATCGAGACGCGGAAGGCGCCCTCGGCCGTCGAACGCCAGCGCGCTTCGATAACCCGGTAGGGGTAGTTCTCGCGCATGCGCTTGGCATTGGGGCAGTCGTTGCGGTGGATCGTGATGCCCGAGTTGATCGTCACGAACCCGAATACGTCGTCACCCTTGATCGGGTTACAGCATTTGGCCAGTTTGTACTGGATCTTCGAGATGTCGTCGTCGATCACCAGCGCGTCCTGCGGCGCGGTGCTCTCCCTGACGTTGTGCACCTTGTTGCGCTCGGCTTCGGCCGCGGCGGCACGGCGCTGTTCGTCGGCTTCGCCCGAGATATGGCGGGCGAGGATCTCCTTGATCGTGCCCAGGTCGACCTTCTGCGTGGCGATCAGGGCGTAGATTTCGGTGCCTGTGCGGACTTTGAAGTATTTGACCAGATAGGCTACAGCCTCGTCGATCGTGAGCGGGAATTTCCAGTTCTTGAGCTTGCGTTCCAGCTCCTCGCGCCCCATGCGGGTATGCTTGGCCTGCTCCTCGCGCAGGAACGATTTGATCTTGTTGCGGGCCTTCGACGTGACCACGAAGTTGAGCCAGTCGGATTTGGGCGTCTGGTTCTTCTGGGTGAGGATCTCGACGATGTCGCCGTTGCGCAGCTGCTCGCGGATCGACACGGCCCGGTTGTTGACCTTGCCGCCGACGCACGTCGAACCCAGACTGGTGTGGATGTCGAATGCGAAGTCCAGGAGCGAAGCCCCTTCGGGCAGTTTCCGCAGGTCGCCGTTGGGCGTGAAGACGAAGATCTCGCCCGAGGCCGGCTTGGCGTCGAAGCGCTGCGCCAGCGAATGCGTGGTGTCCTCTAACAGTTCGCGCAGGCGTCCCAGCCACATTTCGCTGGTCTGGGCTCCCTGGTTGACCCCCTTGTAGCGCCAGTGCGCCGCGATGCCGCGTTCGGCTACGGCGTCCATGCGTTCGGTGCGGATCTGTACCTCGACCCAGGGCCTTCGGCCGATACGGTGGTGTGCAGCGATTCGTAGCCGTTGGACTTCGGGATCGAAATCCAGTCGCGCATGCGGTTGGGGTTGGGCGTATAGAAGTCCGTCACGACCGAATAGGCCGTCCAGCACTGCGGCTTCTCCTGCTCTTTCGGGCAGTCGATGATGATGCGGATGGCGAAGATGTCGTAAACGCCCTCGAACGGCACGTGCTGTTTGTGCATCTTGGTCCAGATCGAGAAAATCGACTTGGTGCGGCTCTTGATGTGGTATTTGATGCCCAGCTTGCCGAGCCTCTCCTCGATGGGCACCAGGAACCGCGCGATGAAGGCCCTGCGCTCCTCGGCGCTCTCTTCGAGCTTGGTGACGATATGTTCGTAGTCCTTGGGTTCGAGGTATTTCAGTGCGATGTCCTCCAGTTCGCTCTTGAGGCTGTAAAGGCCCAGTTTATGAGCGATCTGGGCGTAGAGGTTCATCGACTCCCAGCTCTTCTTGCGCCATTTTTCACGCGGGAACATTTCGAGCGAGCGCATCACTTCGAGCCGGTCGGCCAGCTTGATGAGGATGACGCGGGGTCTTCGGAGTAGAGACGACAGGTCGCGGAAATTCTCGGCCTGCTCCTTGGCGACCTTCAGTTTCAGTTCCGAGATGTTGCCATCCCGATCGTGATGCCGACGACCTGTCGCCGAAGCGCTGCGGATGTCGGCGGTCAGGGCGAGGAACTCTTCGGCGGGAGCTGCTTGTGGGCAGACGCACCACGTCGTGCAGGATGGCCGAGATGGTGGAGTTGCGTCCGAGTCCCACTTCCGAGATCACGATCGGCCACGGCCGCGGCATGCGTCAGCAGGGGCAGCCGTCATAGCCGGTCAGGACGCAGCTTCCCGTCGGCGTGACCAGCGCCTCGTCCACGAGTGCCTGGTCTGCTCCGAGAAGTTCGCGCGCACGAGCGTGCGGAGATTTTCATACCGTGAAAAGTCCATTTTTGCCTAACCGCTTAACCTTGCTCGCAAAGATATGAAAAAATTTCATAAATTTGGCACGTCAGACCAATACACGGCGTTATGGCAAATAAAAAGGATGTTTATGTTCCGACCGTGGGCGAGGAGATCGCCAATACGGTTACGCACGGGGTGATGTCGCTCGTGGCCCTCGTGGCGCTCCCGTTTGCCGCCGTGTGGGCCTACGTGCATGACCCCAACCCGGTTACGGCATCTGTTTCGGTGAGCATTTTCGTGATCTCGATCTTCCTGATGTTCCTTGCCTCGACGCTCTACCATTCGATGAACCCGGCCTCGAAGCACAAGGCCGTTTTCCATATCCTCGACCATATCTTCATCTATGTGGCGATCGCCGGCAGTTACACCCCGATCGCCTTATCGGTCATCGGCGGCTGGCAGGGGATATTCATCACCATCCTGCAGTGGGCGATGGTGCTGTTCGGCATCTTTTACAAGTCGCTGTCGCGCAACTCGATCCCGGCCATCAGCCTGACGATCTATCTGGTCATGGGTGGACGATCGTATTTTCATGCCGCTTTCGTGCGGCAGGCGTCGACGCCGCTGCTGGCGCTGATCGCCGCGGGCGGCGTGCTCTATACGCTCGGCGCGTGGTTTTATGCCCGGCAGGGATTCCGCTACCACCACATGGTCTGGCACCTGCTGATCAATCTGGCCGTGGCGGCCCATTTTACGGGAATCGTGTTTTCTGTACTGAGTTGATACGGGCAGTAGGAAAACGCCCCGAAACCTGAGTTACGGGGCGTTTTTGTGCTGACTCGGAGGAGCGCATGCCGGTTTGCCTCAATGCTTGTAGACGACGTAAATATGGTCTTTCGGCAGGGCGTAAAGCCGGCGTTCGGCCTCGGAGAAGGTCGCGGCGTAGTCGATGTCCGCGGCCTCGAGCCGCTTCGCGCAGCCGGTCTGTGTAGTCCGCGCCGTAGATGCGGCGGTGGTCGTATTGTCCGAAGATGCGTGTCCGCTCTTCGGGATCGGTGATCGAGTCGTCCTCGTAGGTCTGTTCGTAGTTCGGTTCCACGGGCGAGCAGGATGCCCCAGCCGCCGGGTTTGAGGATGCGGTAGAGTTCGTGCAGCGCCCTGCGGTCGTCGGCGACGTGTTCGAGCAGGTGGTTGCGAGGATCACGTCGACCGAATCGTCGGCCAGCGGAATCTGTTGCACGTCGAAGTGCAGGTCGGCCAGCGGGCTTTCGAGGTCGGCGGTGACGTACTGTCCCGGATGCCCCTTGAAATGGGGTTTCAGGTGGCGCATGATGCAGACTTCGGGCGCGATGTGGAGCGTGCGGGGAAAACTCGTCAGCAGGTCGGTCTCACGCGTGGTAGAGCCACAGCAGGCGGTGGCGTTCCAGCGACAGGCATTTGGGACAGAGCGCGTTGGCCCGTGATTGGACATAGCCGTAGGGCATGAATCTGCGGTATCTGGACCCGCAGACCGGACATTCGACACCCCGGCCTTTGTAGAACAGGCCCGCGGCGGGAACGGCCCAGCCGGCGACGCGCTGAAGGAGCGGCCGCGGCACGGGTTGAGCATCCATTTGATAAGTTTTTCATTGCAGGGAGGTTTATTCCCGCCAGTGTTCGGGGCGGTTCAGGGCGTCGGCGCATACGACCCGGCCTTGGGACCTGAAAATCCGTCGTCGGTCAACGCCTGCGCCATCCAGTAGTCGCATGTTTTCCAGAATCGGATAGGGGCCGGAAATCCCAGTTTTCCGCTCCGGGAATGAAGCCGTGGCGCGGGTAGTACTCCTGTGTCCGAGTACGAAGACGAGTTTCGCGCCCGCTCCGCAGCAGCTGCAGCCCTCGGCGATCAGCAGTCCGCCGACGCCCTGCTTCTGGCAGGAGGGAACGACGGCGAGCGGTGCGAGGATGTAGAACAACGGCTGCTGCACTTCCGCTCCGGCGATGCGGCATCGGTGAACAGGATGTGGCCGACGGCCTCCCGTCGCGCAGTGCGAGCAGCGAGACGGTCGGTTCGGCAGTCGGATCGGACAGCAGCTCGGTCAGCCCGGCCTCCTTGTCGTAGCCGAAGCCCTTTATGCACTTCGACGATCGCCGCGAGGTCGGCGGGGACGGTTTCACGGATGACGATTTCCCGGACATCACGATTCCAGTATTTTGAAACCTCCTCTTCGGCCTTGCGCAGCCGCGATTTGCAGCCGGCGATCAGCTCCGTGGCGCGTTTGACCTCGGCGGCGAGGCTGTCCACGTCCATCTCTTCGTTGCGGAAGCGGGCGAGGATCTTCTCGATCTGGGCCATCGCTTCGGCGTATGTCACTCTTTCTTTGCCATGTCTGTTTTTGTCGTTGTGTTTACTGCCGCCGTTTGGGGTTCCGGAACGGGTGGACTGCTGCGGTTTTATTTCGGCTCGCTGCGTTGCACGGTGCCGTGGATCGTGCCGTCGGCGACTTCGATTTCGAGGGCGTCGCCTTTGCGGACGTCGCGGGCCGACACGGCTTTGCCGCCCGTGCGGACGACGGCGAAGCCCAGCCGGAGGATACGTTCCGGAGAGCGGCCGGCGATCAGTTCCGCGGCGTTGTCGAGCCGTGTGGCCTGCCGTGCGAGGAAATTGCGCACCGCTTCCGGCAGCAGGGCCGAAAGGTGTTCCGCGCCGAGCGCTGCCGCGTGAGCAGGTCGCCGCTCATCTGGCGCAGGTCGCCCGTGAGCCGTTCAGCCGCACCTCGAGGCATGCATGGCGGCTTTCGTGGCATCGTGCAGTTGCAGGGCCGCGTAGTCGAGCCACCCTCGGCCTGCGTCATCCGTTCGACGAGCCATCCGGCTACGGCTGTCGGGGTTTGAGCGCCGTGTGGGCCACCATGTCCGCCACGCTCGTGTCCTTGTCATGGCCGATACCCGTCAGCACCGGCAGCGGGAACTGCGCCACGTGGGTGCAGAGCCGGTAGGCATTGAAGCAGTTGAGGTCGCTGGCCGAACCGCCGCCGCGGATGATGACCACGGCGTCGAACTCCTCCATGCGGTCGGCCACGGCGCACAGCGCCGCAACGATCGACTCCTCGGCCGCCGCACCCTGCATGAACGCATCGAAGAGCGTGAGGCGGAACCGGTAGGGGCTTTTGCCGATCTCCTTGCAGAAATCCTGGTAGCCGGCGGCATTGGCGCTCGAAACGATGGCTATGCGCTGTACGACGGCGGGCATCCCGACCTCGCGGTTCATGTCCCACACGCCCTCCTTGCGCAGGCAGTCGATGGTCTGCTGCCGCTGCCGCTGCATGTCGCCCAGCGTGTAGGCAGGGTCGATGTCGGTGATCTGGAGCGAGAATCCGTAGAGTTCGTGATAGTTGACGGCGACTTTGGCCAGGATCTTGATCCCTGCGGCGAGCCGCTGCCCGGTTTCGGCCTCGAAATAGCCCGCGATGCGGGAGAAGGCCGTGCGCCAGATCACGGCGCGCGACTGTGCCAGCGGCACGCCGTTATCGCCCCCTTTCTCGACGAGTTCCAGGTAGCAGTGCCCCGAATAGTTGACTTTGACCTCGGAGATCTCGGCGCTCACCCAGACGGGCAAGGCAAAACGCTCGTGGAGGGTCTCCTTCACGAGCCGTTGTAATTCCGACAGGGTGATATGGGCGTGCGGCAGCATGGGTCAGCGCCAAACCAGTTCTACGGGACGGGGCATCCGCTTGCCCTTGGGGAGCTGGATGTGCAGCACCCCTTCGCTTGCGACGGCGACGCCGTTTTTCTGCGCCGGGTGCCAGTGCGGGGCTTCGGAGAGTGCCTTCAGCACGCGCCGCTTGAGGCGGTTGTCCGTCGATTCGAGCTCCTGCGCCAGGACGGCCTTGCCTTCGGGAGTTACGGTGTAGCGCAGTATGATGCGGGCTGCCGGTTCGTCGTCGTCCCATTTGACCTGCCCGGCGATGTACTCGTCGAAGGTCGTGCCGGCCTCGAAGATAGCGGGTTTGTCGTAGCGGAGCGAGATGAGTATTACCCCGTTGGCGGCTTTTTCCCCGTAGCGGGCGATGGTTTCCTCGTCGGCCGGCAGGGATTCGATATTTTCGATGTCGTCGGGCGGGATCGATTCGATCTCTTCGGTTTCGACGCCGTTGACGATATACAGAGGCGCTGCGCCGCCGGGAAGCGTTGCGGCGAGGAGTGCCGATATAAACAGAAAGTATCTTTCATGCGTTGCTTTTCCCGATAAACGGTCGCTGGGGCGGGAATATTGCCCGGCCGCAGGCGTCGTTCGGTATGTGCGAAGATAACGGTTTTGCTGCGGAACGCCAAATTTTCCCGCGATTTTCGGTCCGCAGGACGGTTTGCAGGGCCTTCTTTCGGGGGCTCCTATGCGGGGCTCCTATGCGGGCTCCTATGCGGGGCGGGTTTTGTAGAGTGGGTTTCGTGAGCCGGGGTTTGCGGGAGCAGTTTCGCGGGCGGTCTTTGTCGGCGCATTTGTCGGGTGTCTTTTGCGGGGGCTTTGACAGCGCGTCTTGCGGGTGTCTTTTGCCGGGCGGCCTTTAATTGTGCGTTTTGCGGAGGGGCTTCGCAGAGCCGCTTTAGCTGGGCGTCTTTGGGGCTGGCTGATGTTTCCGAACCCAGCGGCAGGGGCGGAACAACGATGCGGCTTTTGTCCGGCGTGGTTTTTGTCCGACGTGGTTTTGACCGGGACGGCTTTTGACTGGAGGTGGCTTTGGGCCGGGGCGGCTTTTGACTGGGTGGTTTTGTCCGGCGTGGCTTTGGTTCGGGGCGGCGTTGAACCGACATGGCTTTGGGACCGGGCGTTTGCGGATTCCGGGGCAGCCGTACGGTGGCGTTACCGGATCTCCATCCACCCGCAGCGGGCGAGGTCGGCGCAGCCGTTGGTCTTGAAACGTACGCCCTCGGCTTCGAGCAGCTCCGCTGCCGCGTCCATCCGGGGACGGTGCGGCCTGCGCTGTTTACGACCCGGTGGCAGGGCAGACCCGCCGGGGCTTCGGCGAGCGCGCGGCCCACGCGGCGGGCGTGGTCGGGCATGCCGACCAGCCGGGCGATCTGCTTGTAGCTGACGACTCTGCCGGCGGGGATTTCCGCCACGACGGCGTAAACCTCCGCGTCGAAGTTTTCGGGCATGCGCATGGGGCGTGCCTTGGGCGGATTAGAGTTCGCTTTCCTTCAGGCGCTCGGCGTTCTCCGCTACGATCAGGTGGTCGATCACGTCCTGAATGTCACCGTCCATGAAGGCCGAGAGGTTGTAGATCGTATAGTTGATGCGGTGGTCGGTGATACGTCCCTGCGGGTAGTTGTAGGTGCGGATCTTGGCCGAGCGGTCGCCCGTCGAGACCATCGTCTTGCGCTTCGAGGCGATCTCGTCGAGGTATTTCGAGTATTCGAGGTTGAACACGCGCGTACGCAACTCTTCGAAGGCCTTGTCGAAGTTCTTGAGCTGTGATTTCTGATCCTGGCACTGTACGACGATGCCCGTGGGGATGTGCGTCAGGCGGATGGCCGAATAGGTCGTGTTGACCGACTGTCCGCCCGGCCCCGAGGCGCAGAAGATGTCCTTGCGGATGTCGTTAATCGAGATCTCGACGTCGAATTCCTCGGCTTCGGGCAGTACGGCCACCGAGGCGGCCGACGTGTGGACGCGGCCCTGCGTCTCGGTCTGTGGCACGCGCTGTACGCGGTGTACGCCCGATTCGTATTTGAGCGTGCCGTAGACGTTCTGCCCCGTGACTTTGAGGACGACCTCCTTGTAGCCTCCCGCGGCACCGTCCGAGAACGATGTCATTTCGTAGCGCCAGCCCTTCGACTCGATGTATTTGGTATACATGCGCAGCAGGTCGCCGGCGAAGATGGCCGCTTCGTCGCCGCCTGTGCCGCCGCGGATCTCCATGATGGCGTTCTTCGAGTCCTGCGGATCCTTGGGGATCAGCAGCAGCTTGATCTGCTCCTCCATCTGCTCGATGGCGGGTTCCAGCTCGGTGATCTCCCGCGCGCCATTTCGCGCATCTCCTCGTCCTTGTCGTTGGAGAGGATGTCCTTGGCTTCGGCCAGGTTGGCCAGCGCCGTGCGGTAGCGTTCCGAGGTTTCGATGATCGGCTCCAGCTCCTTGTACTCCTTGTTGAGCTGCACGAACTGTTTGACGTCGGCGATGACTTCGGGGTCGGTGAGTTTCTGCCCCGTCTCCTCGTATTTGAGTTTCAGGCCGTCGAGACGGCTCAAAATGCTGTTGTCTGCCATAAATCCTTGATTTTGCCGGCAAAGATACCCAATAATCGTCAAACGGCAATGCGCCGTCTGAAAAAACGGCGAAAGGGCGTCCGCATGGCGGAACACCCTTTTGCCGGTCGTGCAGCGGTTATTTGGCGATTCCCTGCAGCCAGTCGAGCACGGTCTGCTGCCACTGCTCCCGGTATTTGAAATTCTTGCGGATGCCCCAGCCGTGGCCGCCCGTCGGGTAGATGTGCATAGAGGCCTTGACGCCGTTGTCTTTGAGTGCGTTGTAGTAGAGCGTGCTGTTTACGGGCGGGACGACGCGGTCGTCGTCCGAAAGCAGCAGCAGGGTGGGCGGGGTTTCGCTGCTCACGCGGTTCTGGAGCGAGTACCATGTGTCGGTCTCCGCACTGCGCTTGTCGCCCAGCAGGGCGTTGAACGACCCCTGGTGCCCTTTGCCCTTTTCGGCCGTGATGACCGGGTAGAAAAGGATCGAGAAGGCGGGCTTGGTCTCGGCCAACGTCGAGGCCGAGGCCGCGAGGTGACCGCCTGCCGAGCTGCCCACGATGCCGACCTTGCCGGCCGTGAACCCGGTGGCGCCCGCTTCGAGCCCCATCATGATGCGCAGCGCCTGTTCGACGTCCTCCAGCGGCACCTCGGGGTGGCCGTTGGGCATGCGGTATTTGAGTACGGCGGCCGTGATGCCGTTGGCGGCGAACCACTTGGCCATGTCGTAACCTTCGTAGTCGATGCACAGTTTCACGTAGCCCCCGCCCGGGCAGATCACGACGGCCTGCCCCGTCGCTTTTGCGGGGTCGGCCGGGAAGATGTAGAGCACGGCCTGCGAAACGTCGGCAATCCGGTTCGGCTCGGGTTCCCGTTCGGGCGTGGCGATGCCGTTGCTGTGGGGCGCCGTCGTGTTGTCCCAGATTTTCAGCGTGCGGGCCTGTCCGTAGTCTTGTGCCGTTGCGGTGCCTGCCATAAGCAGAAGTGCTGTCAAAGTCGTTGCGATTCGTTTCATGGACGTGTCGTTTTGGTGCGGATCAGATGACGATATTGATGATCTTGCCCGGCACGACGATGACCTTTTTCGGGGTTTTGCCTTCGAGCCATTTCTGCGCTTCGGGCAGCGTCACGACGTCGGTCTGCATCTGGGCGGGCGTCAGCGACGTGGCGTACTCTTTCTTGAAGCGGAGTTTGCCGTTGATCGAAACCGGTACTCGAATGCGCTCTGCGCGAGGTGTTTCTCGTCGTAAACCGGATAGTCGGCCGTGCAGACCGAGGTCGTGTGTCCCAGCGTTTCCCACAGCTCCTCGGCGATATGCGGCGCGAAGGGTGCCAGCAGAACGGTCAGCGGCTCGAGCACCTCGCGCTTGTTGCATTCGCCCAATTCGTTGAGGCAGATCATGAAGGCGGCGACGGAGGTGTTGAACGAGAAGTTCTCGATGTCCTCGCTGACCTTCTTGATCGTTTTGTGCAGCGTGCGGAGCTCCTTTTCGGTCGCCTTTTCGTCGGTGACCGCCAGTTTGCCGTCGCGGTCGTAGAACAGGCGCCAGAAACGGCGCAGGAACTTGTAGACGCCGTCGATGCCGTTCGTGTCCCAGGGTTTGGACTGTTCGAGCGGGCCGAGGAACATTTCGTACATGCGCAGCGTGTCGGCGCCGTAGTTGTCGACGATGTAGTCGGGGTTCACGACGTTGTAGAACGACTTGGACATCTTCTCGATGGCCCAGCCGCAGACGTACCTCCCGTCTTCGAGGATGAATTCCGCGTCCTTGTATTCGGGCATCCAGGCGCGGAAGGCGTCCAGGTCGAGGATGTCGTTGCGGACGATGTTCACGTCGACATAGAGCGCCTGGGTCTGGTACTGGTCTTTCAGGCCGAGCGACACGAATTTGTTGGTGCCGACGATGCGGTAGACGAAATTCGAGCGCCCCTGGATCATGCCCTGGTTGACGAGTTTGCGGAACGGCTCCTCTTCGCAGACGACGCCCAGGTCGTAGAGGAACATGTTCCAGAACCGCGAGTACATGAGGTGTCCGTGGCGTGCTCGATGCCGCCGACGTAGAGGTCCACGCTGCGCCAGTATTCGTCGGCTTCCCGGCCGACGAGCGCCTGATCGTTGTGCGGGTCCATGTAGCGGAGGTAGTAGGCCGACGATCCGGCGAATCCGGGCATGGTCGAAAGTTCGTAGGGCCAGCCTTCCGGCGTCGCCCACTCCTTGACGCGGGCCAGCGGCGGTTCGCCCTGCTCCGTGGGGCCGAAGTCGGCGACGGAGGCAGTTCGAGCGGCAGTTTGTCCTCGGCGAGCGGGTAGGCGATGTCGTTCTTGTAGTAGATCGGGAACGGCTCGCCCCAATAGCGCTGGCGCGAGAAGATGGCGTCGCGCAGGCGGTAGTTGATGCGCTTGCGGCCCAATCCGCGCCGTTCGATTTCGTCGAACATGAGACCGATCGCCTCTTTTACATCCTTGCCGTTGAGGAAATCCGAGTTGATTACTTTGCCGATTTGGCGTCGTACGACTTGCGAAATGTCGCCGCCCTCGACTACCGGAACGATCTCCAGCCCGAAGTGGCGGGCGAAGGCGTAGTCGCGCGAGTCGTGGGCGGGGACAGCCATGATGGCCCCCGTCCCGTAGCCGGCCAGCACGTAGTCCGAGATGTAGATCGGGATGGCCTTGCCGGTGAAGGGATTGATGGCGTAAGATCCTGTCGCCACGCCGCTTACGCGTTTGGTCTCGGCGATGCGCTCACGCTCGGAGCGTTTCTTGGCCTGGCAGATGTACTCCTCGACGGCCGCCTTGTTGTCGGGCGTGGTCAGTTCGCCCACCCACTCGTGTTCGGGGCGATGACCATGAAGGTGACGCCGAAGATCGTGTCGGGGCGGGTGGTGAATATTTCGAGTTTCCGGTCCGAATCCTTGATGTCGAAGAAGACCTGAGCGCCTTCGGAGCGGCCGATCCAGTTGCGCTGGATCTCCTTCAGGGAGTCGCTCCAGGCGAGCCTGTCCAGCCCGTCGAGCATGCGCTGGGCGTAGGCCGTCACGCGCAGGAGCCACTGTTTCATCCGTTTCTGTTCGACCGGATGGCCGCCGCGTACCGAAAGCCCGTCGTGCACTTCGTCGTTGGCGAGCACGGTTCCCAGCTTCGGGCACCAGTTGACCATCGTGTCGGCACGGAACGCGAGGCGGTAGTTGTGGAGCGTCCGCTCCTTCTCCTCCTCCGGCATGGCGCGCCATTCTTCGGCCGTGAAATGCAGTTCCTGCGAGCAGGCCACGTTCAGTCCCTTCGGTGCCGTTCCGCTCGAAGGCCGCAGTCAGCTCCTCGATCGGGCGGGCCTGCTGCCTGTCGTTGCAGTAGTAGGAGCCGAACATTTTGAGGAACGCCCACTGCGTCCATTTGTAGTAGCCCGGATCGCAGGTGCGGACTTCGCGGTCCCAGTCGAACGAGAAGCCGATTTTGTCCAATTGCTCGCGGTAGCGGGCGATGTTCTGCTCGGTGGTGACGGCCGGATGCTGGCCCGTCTGGATGGCGTACTGTTCGGCCGGAAGGCCGAAGGCGTCGTAGCCCATCGGATGCAGGACGTTGAAGCCCTTCTGGCGCTTGTAGCGCGAGTAGATGTCCGAGGCGATGTAGCCCAGAGGGTGGCCCACATGCAGGCCGGCGCCCGACGGATAGGGAACATGTCCAGCACATAGAATTTGGGCCGCGACGGATCGGTCTCGACCTTGTAGGTTTTATCCTCCTGCCAGCGGCGCTGCCACTTGGACTCGATCTCCTTGAAATTGTACTCCATGATATAGCTCGGTTCTGATTTGTCGCTTTGTTGCGGATTTCCCGCAAAGATAGGAAAAATGTTTTACAGGGTGCAAAAGGGTGTGAAAAAGGCGCTCCTGCGGGAGCGTCTCCGGTGCGGCGGCGGATGCGGATTTCCGCAGCCGTTTTGCCGGACGCGGACGGGCGTTGCCGTGTCGCGGCGGTGTCGTGCTGTACCGCTGTCGCGCTGCTCTGCTGCTCTTCCGCTGCGTGGAGCTGGGGTGGGCTGCTGTTTGCTGCGCCGGCGTCGTGCCGGCGCAGGGTGTAGCCGACGCGCCGCGGCGGTCTCTTGCGGGCGGTTAATTGATCAGGATGCTCGTCACTTTGGCGCCGGGGTCGAAATCCTGCGGCGAGATGCGCGGGGTGACGCCGTCGGCGTGTGCTTTTCCGAGCTTTTTCCGGCCTTCTTCGCCGAGTCCCGAAACTCTGTATGTCATGCCGTTGAGGGTGATGACGAGCCGTCCGTCGTTGTCGGTCTGGGAGATGCCGCCGTTTTCGAAAAGGTGTTTTACGTCCGTTCCCGGCGCGATGCCGTCCGTTGATCCGACTCCCGGTCCGAAAATTTCGATCGATTCGATTTCGTCGCCGTACGCCCGCGCCTCCATGACCGGCTCCCCGGCCAGCGTGAAGCGCAGCACGGTCTCTCCTGCGGGAGTCCGGTCGGTTGTGAATGTGTCGTAAAGCCCCGGATGCGACGCCGGGATCTGCGCGGCGGACACGGTGAGCAGGACCGGTCCCGCGCCGAGCGGATTGGCCGTGAAAGGGGCTGGCGGCGGCTGTCGCAGGCCGAAATGCAGAGCGCCGCCAGTGCGAACGCAAAAGTCGTGAGGAGTCGTTTCATGCTTCGTTCGGAATTTTTGCAAATATAGCGAAATCGGCCGGATGGCCGCGCTGCCGCGGTCGGTGCGTGCCTACGCCCGGAACGGATGTAAGCCGATGATAAATAGCCGGTTGTTGATTTGTGTATAAGTAAAAGTTATATGCTTTATATTTATATCAGCAAAAGAATTGCAAAACGGCTGAAATGCAGGAAAACAGCGAAAAAGATGCTCATATATATTGTAATTCCGAAAAATGCGTACCTTTGCAGTCCATTTTGGACAATGGAGATAGATTTTTTAACAATTAAAAGGACAGTTTAAGAAATGCCAACTATTCAACAGTTAGTGAGAAACGGTCGAGTGAGCATGGAGGACAAGAGCAAGTCTCCGGCACTCGCAGCGTGTCCCCAGCGCCGAGGCGTATGTACCCGTGTGTACACCACGACCCCGAAGAAGCCTAACTCGGCTATGCGTAAGGTTGCGCGTGTAAGATTGACCAACGGCAAGGAGGTCAACGCCTACATCCCCGGTGAAGGCCACAACCTGCAGGAGCACTCCATCGTGCTCGTCCGCGGCGGTCGTGTGAAATACCTCCCCGGTGTACGTTACCACCTCGTGCGC
>JBKSUH010000001.1:0-52992 GCA_047233565.1 Alistipes sp. | reverse complement strand
TCATATTCGACAACTACACGCTCCTCGCCCCGAACAGCAAGCCGCTGACGATCGTCGGCGAGGCCGACCTGGCCGACTTCAGCCGCATGACGGCCGACCTCGCGCTCCGGGCGTCGGATTTCCAGGCAGTCGACGTAGCCCGGAAGGAGGGTACGGCCGTCTACGGAAAGGCCTACCTCGACCTGGACGCGATGGCCAAAGGCCCCCTGAACGAACTCGTCGTCCGCGGCAACGTGGCCCTGCTGGGCGGAACGGACATCAACTACGTCATGCAGGACTCCCCGATGGACGCGAAGGAGCGTCCGCAAAACATCGTGACGTTCGTCTCGTTCCGGGAAATGGACTCCCAGGGACAGGAAGAGACATCGCAGGCAATACGCATCGGAGGCATGGACGTGCTGGTGAATGTCGACATCAACAACGACGTACAGGCGGCCGTAGACCTTTCGGCGGACGGCAACAACCAGATCGACCTGAAGGGAGGCGGCAACCTGACCTATACCATGAACCCGCTGGGCGACGTCCGCCTGTCGGGGAAATACGTGCTCTCGGGCGGAAGCGTACGCTACAATCCGCCCATCATCTCCCAAAAAATCTTCAAGATCACGCCGGACAGCTATGTAGACTGGGTCGGAAACGTCGCCGACCCGGCCTTCAACATTACGGCGGTCGAACCGTCCGGGCCAGTCTCCGCGGACGGGCAGGATTCGCGCTCGGTGAATTTCAACATCTCCATCAATATCCGCAATACGCTGAACGACCTCGAAGTCAGCTTCGGACTGTCCGCCCCCGAAGACCTCACGATGCAGAACCAGCTCAATTCGCTGACGGCCGAACAGCGGGCCAATCAGGCGATGAACCTGCTCATCTACAACACCTACACGGGCCCCGGAACCACGGCGAAGGTCAGCTCTGAGAACCCGCTCAACTCGTTTATCCAGAAGGAGCTGAACCAGTGGGCGCAGAACAACCTGAAGGGCGTAGACCTGAGCTTCGGCATCAACTCCTACGGCGAGGACGACCCCAACGGCCAGCGCACCGACTACTCCTACCGGTTGTCCAAAAACCTGTTCAGCAACCGCGTGCGCGCCGTCATCGGAGGCAAGTTCAGCACGGACGCCGACCCGTCGCAGAACCTCAAGGAGAACCTGATCGACGACATTTCGCTGGAATACATGCTGACCAAGCGCGACAACATGTACCTGAAAGTATTCCGCCACACCGGGTATGAAAGCATCCTCGAAGGCGAAATCACCGAAACGGGCGTGGGCTTCGTGATCCGGAAAAAACTGCTGAGGCTGGGCGACCTGTTCAAGTCGACGAAACCCAAAGCGAAAAAACAGAAACGAGATGAGGCCGGCACACATTAGAAATACCTGCATCCTGGTTTGCGCCGTGCTGTCGGTAGCGGCCTGCTCCACCACCCGCCGGCTGGGGTCGGACGAGGTGTTGTATACGGGCGTGAAGAAAATCCGGATCGAACCCGACTCGGGCGTCGTGCTCTCCGCCGCAGCCGAATCGGCCGTGAAGGAACCGCTGTCGGTCGCCCCGAACAACCCGCTTTACAGCCCCTATATCCGCACCCCGCTGCCGATCGGGCTGTGGGCCTACAACTACCTCTACACGCCCAGGCAAAAGGGATTCAAATACTGGTTATTCAAACGGCTGGCCAAACAGCCCGTGCTGATCTCGAAGGTACAGCCCCGGCTCCGGACGAAGGTCGCGGAACAGGTGCTCGAAAATTACGGCTATTTCGGCTCGCACGCCGCAGACTCCCTGCTCTACCGCAAACACGGGCGGAAGGCAAAGGTGTACTATACGCTCGGCATAGCGCCGCCGTGGTACTACTCGAACATCTCCTACCCGCAGGCCGGGGGCGGCCTGCAGCCCTGATCGACAGCATGCGGGCGACCTCCCTGCTGCGGGTCGGGGCGCAGTACAACATGGACTCGCTGACGCTCGAACGCAAGCGCATATCACAGCTGCTGCGCAACAGGGGCTATATTATTTCCGGCCCGAATACATGGAATACCTCGCCGACACGACCGTCGAACGGCGACGGTCGACCTGCGGCTGAACCTCAAACCGAACGTCCCGGAGGTGGCCCTCAAACCCTACCGCGTGGGCGACATCACGGTCCGCCTCACCAACATCAAACCCGGTCCGGCCGATACGTTCCGCCTGCGGGACGTGCGGGTCATCGCCCAGAAGCCGATGAAAATCCGCCCCAGGATCCTGTCCGGGGCCCTCACACTCCGAAGCGGGCAACTCTTCACGGTAGATGCCCAAAACCGCACGCAGACCGACCTCAACAAGCTGGGCATTTTCCGTTCCGTCAACCTGAGCGTCACGCCGCTCGACTCGCTGCGGGGCTCCGACACGCTGGACGTCGCCATCGACGCGCAGTTCGACTATCCGCTGGAAGCCGCCCTGGAAACGGACGTAACCTCGAAGTCGAACAGCTTCATCGGCCCCGGCATCACCTTCAAGGTCAGCAACAACAACCTGTTCCGGGCGGCGAGGTGCTCGCCGTGAAGCTGAACGGCTCGTACGAATGGCAGACGGGCAACAAGAACTCCGGGGGCCGTTCGTCGCGGCTCAACTCCTACGAACTGGGGCTGAACGCCAACCTCAACATTCCGCGGCTGCTGCTGCCGTCGTTCGCAACGCGCAGGCTGAGATACCCCGGCAGCACGACGTTCCAGCTGGGCGTGGACCTGATGAACCGCCCCAGCTTCTTCCGGCTGATCGCCTTCAGCGGCTCGGCGGGCTACAATTTCCAGACTTCGCCCTACAGCCGCCATTCGCTGACCGTATTCAAGCTGACCTACAACAAACTGCTGCACACGACCGAAGCTTTCGACAAGACGATGGACGAGAATCCGGCGATCGCCATGAGTTTCCGCAACCAGTTCGTTCCGTCGATCAACTACACCTACACCTTCGACAAAACCTACGGCGCACCGGCAACCGCCGTTTCTACTGGCAGAACAGCGTCACCTCGGCCGGAAACATCCTTTCGGGCGTCCTGAGCCTGTTCGGCAGCAAACAGCCGCAGCATTTGTTCGGCAACCGCTTCTCGCAGTTCGTCAAGGAGGTGAGCGAAGTGAAGTTCTACCACCGCATCGGACGCCGCAACAACTGGCTGGCCACCCGTTTCTCGTCGGAGTGGGATACGCCTACGGCAACTCGAAGTGATGCCCTACAGCGAACAGTTCTATATCGGCGGAGCCAACAGCATCCGCGCCTTCACGATCCGGTCGCTCGGGCCGGGCAGCTACCGTCCCCCGGCCAACGACCGCAACGGCTATCTCGACCAGACGGGCGATTTCAAGCTGGAGGCCAACGTCGAATACCGCTTCGGCATCATGGGACGCCTGAACGGCGCCGTTTTCCTCGACGCCGGGAATATCTGGCTGCTGAAAAAAGACCCCAAACGCCCCGGTGCGGAACTGAAATGGAAAGGGCTGCTCAATGAAATCGCGCTGGGAACAGGCTTCGGACTGCGCTACGACAGTTACCTGGTCATCCGCGCCGACCTCGGCATCGGCCTGCACACCCCCTATCGAACCCGGACAAGAAGGGCTACTACAACATTTCAGTTTCAAGGACGGTCTCGGATTCCACCTGGCCATCGGGTATCCGTTCTAAACGTCCGCTCCGGCAAGGCAGGACGCCCGCCGCCATACCCGCGCCAAAGGCCTCGGACGCCGCCCTTCGGCGTCCGCATCCGTCCCTTCGATCCTTTCCGGTCCGCAGAAATCGCGGCCGTCACTTCCGTTCGCAGAAATCCTTTCGCCATTCCCGGCGGCATGCCGTATCGCTACCACTGCGCCATACCCATACGTCCCCGGACGGCGGCTGTTCCGGACAGACCGATCGGACATCTGCGCATACCATTCCGACCATCCGGTCCGGAACGCGGCGGCGCCCGGGTTATCGGCCATTCCGCAAGCATCAAATGCACGGAGAAGAGACAGCTTGCAGCTGCCATATAATACCAATTTACGAGAATACAATTTTCAATACGAAAACAAACCCAAGGGTTAAGGTTGTAGTTGCCCGCACAAATTCCGATCTGCATTTTGTTCAGATTACCCCTTTGAAGAACAAAAACTGCCAATATGACTGACTCCTCCGAAACTCCGAATGCCTCTGTAAACACACGTTCATCATCCCATCCGTCATCGCTGTTCCAGTAAGTCGGGTAGATTCTGTTGGCTTCCCATCAACCATCAAAATCCGCTTAATATGTACGTTTCCGAACACCTGAAATGGCGCATTCTGATTGCGCAAGCCTCAAATCGTTCCACTTCGAGCGCGAAAATGCCAACCGTAACCTCAAGCTGGTCTGAGACCTTCGGCAAGTATCTGTTAGGCACGACCTACGACACGTTCTGAACTACCTCAACAAGGAGAAGTACGACATCTCGAAACTCAAGCTGCCGCCGTACATCCTGATCGCTGAAACTGCTCGCGCCATCCGGCTCGCGTGCGACCGCCTGCACGCGCGACTGACGCCTCGTGGACGCTGACCGCAATCGTCGAGGAACTGCTCGCCGTCGTGCGCGAAAGAGACGGAGCACCCGGCCGGAAAACCCGCGTCGACTGACCCTGAACCGCAAAGAAACCGGGCTGCAAGATCGCTTGCAGCCCGGTTTCGCCTCTGCGGAAAGGGATTCGAACCTGAAACCCTTTAGGGTTTACTCGCTTTCAGGCGGGCCAGTTCAACCACTCCTGCATCTTTCCGAAAGGTGCCCCAAAGTACACAATATTTCCGATTCTGCAAATAGGCGCTCTTTTTCCGTTCATCCGCCCCGCGGCGGTCAGCGGATGAAATCGTCCGACCCGTTCTTCGGGTTCCGGGGCCAGACGGGCCGACGCCGGCCCAGCATCCGCCATGTTCCTCGCCAGCCGCATCGTCTGCAAGCCTTCGGCATCTTCGTGCGCTTCGCGCGGCACCCGTCCGTGTACGCTGTTCCAATATTGCGACGACACGACGGGCATATTCGAAATCGTAAAATACTTGTTCAGGCGGTCGAACGTCGCACTCGCCCCGCCACGGCGGCAGACAGCCACGGCTGCGGCAGGCTTGTAGGCCAGATCGCGGCCGCACGAATAAAACACGCGGTCGAGCAGCGCGCAAAGCGAACCGTTCGGCCCGGCATAATAGACCGGCGAGCCGACCACAAGGCCGTCGGCCTGGGCAAGCTTCTCCCGCACGGCGGTATACACGGCATCGGAAAAGACGCAATGCCCCAGTTCCGCACATTTCCCGCAGGCGATACAACCCTGCATGGCCCTCGTCCCGATGTGGACGATCTCCGCCCCGATGCCTTCCGCTTCGAGCGTCCGGGCAACCTCGGACAAGGCGATAAAAGTGTTCCCCTCCCTGTGGGGGCTGCCGTTTATAAGCAATACTTTCATAATTGCGGGTATTTCATGCAAAAATAACCATTTTTTCACTCCCGTACACATTCGCGCCGAATCTAAAACCGCACGGCAATTCCGTGCAGCGACAAAAAGGGGATTCGAAGAATCTCCTCACTCTCAAACCTAACCGGCGACTACTTGTTTGCCTCGGCCTTCTCGCAGCACGATTTCTCGCAGCAGGCCTTGGTCGAATCGGCCTTCTCGGCGCAGCATGCAGCCGTCGAATCGCACTTCTCGGCGCAGTTTGCGCAAGCCGAAGCTTCGGTAGCGGCAGCGGCGGCAGCGCCCTCGGCAGCCTTCTTGTTCGAATTTCCACAGCAGCCTACCATTGCGACGGCAGCCAGGACGATGACAAAGAGACAATCTTTTTCATGGCGTTAAACATTTAATTGTTAATTGTTCCGTAACGCCGCAAAGTTAAATATTCGCCCGGGAAAAGCAAAGAAAAAGAATTATTTTTCGAAACCGGACTTTTATTGGTCAAAAGGTTGGAAATCGGGGATTTCTCCTCTTCAGCTGCTTGAGAAAAGCCTTCGGGAAGGTCGCCGACACACGCCCCTTGAGCATGATGGCCTCCTCCTTGGTCAGGCGTTGCCCGCCGAAACGATGAAATAGGGAATCTCGTAATCCACGTAAACCTTCACGTCGGGATAAGTCTCCTCGAACAGCGCTTGGCGGCAAAGCCCCGTCGCGCGCCGCAGCCGTTTGTCCGAAAAGACGCAGACCCGGTGGAAACCCTCGAAATAGAGCCGCTGCCCGGCGCGCGCGGCGTCGGCCACGGCGCGCGCGGCGTCGTCATGCTCGGTGACGGTGACCTGCGCCCGGTTGAAAAGCGTCGCCCCGGGCGTGGGTTCCGCCAGACGCTGCTAAGGCGTCGAGCGACTGCGCGTGCGCGGAAACGGCCGCGCACAGGAGAATCGGCATGAGGAAAAGCAATCTGCGCATTATTTCAACTGTTTTTAACGTCCTCGATCGTAAGGCCAAAGGTATTCAAAATCCGACAACGGCATCCGTTCGCGCGAAATTTTCACGGGAGCCGGGCCTCCGCGCCCTTCCACGGCATACGACACCTCGACCTGCGACAGATCGCCCGACTTCACCTTCCGGGCCAGCACGTAGAGCGCCAGCGGGTCGGAGATTTTCAGTTGCCACAAGGTCGGAAGCTGTCCGTCGTACGGCGGGGCACTTCGACCGCCTCGCGCAGGACGACCGTCCCCACACGGCCGCCGGCATAGTAAACGCCCATTTCCGCGGCATCGAGCACCAGCTTGTAACCCGTATCGTTCATCACCCGCACGACCACCTCGGCGCCCGTCAGTCCCTGACGCTCGACCCTTTCAATGCCCTCGAAGCGGATGTTGCGCCGGGCCTTCTCCACGGCGCGGCGGCACGAAGAGAGCGACACCGCGACCGCCAGCAGCAATACGTACACCGAATAACGTTGTATCATCTTCATCTTTCTCCTATATATTTGTGCGATACCGAAACTCTGGCTCCGCGCCCGGCGGTTGCGAAATCGCCCGGGCCATCATCGCCATGAACTCCGCGGGCGCAGGGAACTCCCCGACCGAGGCAGGCAGGTATTCGTAGGCACGCTTGTCCTTCGACACCATGCCGCCGATGCGCGGCAGTATCTTATAGGTATAGAACTCGTACAGCACCCGGAACAGCCGGTTGCGGGGACGCGAGAACTCCAGTATAACGACCTTGCCCCCGGGTTTTATTGTGCGGGCCATCTCGCGCAGGCCGGCCTCCAGGTCGCCGAAGTTGCGCACGCCGAACGCTACGGTCACCACGTCGACCGAAGCGTCCGAGACTCGCAGGTGCTCCGCGTCGCCCACATCGAGCACGACCCGCTCGTCGAGGCCGCGGGCGGCGACCTTGCAGCGCGCCACGTCGAGCATCTTTTCCGAGAGGTCGACGCCCAGCACGTGCACGTCCCGTATGCGGCGTGCCATCTCGATCGCCAGGTCGCCCGTACCGGTCGCCACGTCCAGGATACGGTGCGGGCGGCTGCGGCACACGATGCGCACCACGCGGCGGCGCCAGATGCGGTCGATGTTCATCGAGAGCGTATGGTTCAGCAGGTCGTATTTGGGTGCGATGTTGTCGAACATTTCGCGCACCTCCTCCTTCTTGGTCTGTCCGGTGTTATAGGGTTTCACGGTCATTCGTAACGGATTGATTCGTCGGGTTTCACGGTCGATACTATATAGGTCGGCACCACGAGCAGCGCGACGATCGCCGCCACGGCACCGGCATTCAGCGCCAGCCACCAGCCCCACCCCAGCGAAATAGGGACTTCGGAGAGCAGATACCCCTCGGAGCTGAGCCGCACGACATGGAAATACCGCTGCACGAAGCACAGCCCCAGCCCCACAGCATTTCCCCACGCCAGGCCGCGCAGGGTGATGAACGACGCCCGCCACAGGAACACCTGCCGCAGCTGGCCGTTGCGCATGCCGAAGGCCTTGAGCAGGCCGATCATCCGCGTGCGTTCGAGCACGAGGATCAGCAGCGCCGAGGTCATGTTGAAAAAAGCCACCACGAGCATGATGACGATTATCACGGCGGCATTCACGTCGTGCGCCTTGAGCCAGTCGAAAATATTGATAAAGCTCCGTCACGCTCGTGACAGCCAGGTTCGCCGTGGCGTCGTCCTCGTCGTAGAGGAGCGTATGCCCCAGCCTGCGGGCGAAATCGTCCGCCCCGGCCAGATCGTCGGTAAAGACCTCGTATCCCGAAATCTCGTCCGGCGCCCAGTCCGAGAGGCGCTGCACGTTGCGCAGGTCGGTCAGGATGACCGTGTTGTCCATCTCGTCCATCCCCGACGAGTAAATCCCCGCCACCTTGAACCGGTCGCGGCGCGGCGTGTCGCCGGCCTCGACGAAGAGCATCTCGACTTTGTCGCCCACGCCGAGCATCAGTTTCTCGGCCATGCCGCGCGACAGCAGGAGTCCTTCGTACGCACCGAATCGCCCACACGGGGCAGTCCCCTCCACCAGCCACTGGCCGAACGACGACCAATCGTAATCCCCGTCCACGCCCTTGAGCATCACCTGCACGGCATCCGCCGTGCGTACGATACCGCCCTTGACGGCATAGGGGCCAGCGACACGAATCCTTCGGTGGTGCGGATCAGCCCTCGGTGCGGGCACTGCGGCGCACGGGCTCCGAATCGAGCGTCCCCACACCCCGCACGCCGTCCACGGCATGGCCCGAAAAGGCGGCCACCTTGCGGACACCTCCTGCTTGAAACCCCATGATCACGGCCATCGCCAGGCAGCATCACCGCGACGCTCAACGCCACGGAAATCACGGCGATACGCTCCATCACACCGGGTTTGTTCTCCGGGTGCGCTGCCGTCCGGCGGGCGATGAAAAAGGCGAGATTCACGGCTGCTTAATTTGCTGGAAAATTTATGCAAAGTAACACAATATTTCGTATTTTTGTCCATCATAAACCCACTTTATGAAAAACAGGCACTGATCACGGGAGCTTCACATCGTAATCGGACGCGCCAGGGCATGGCGCTCCGGCTCGCGGCCGAAGGATACGACATAACGGCGACGGGACGCCGCGCGAACGGCTCGAAACGCTCCGCCGCGAAATCGAAGCGGCGGCGCCGCTGCACCGCGCTCGTCTTCGACGTGCGCAGCGAAGCGAGGTCCGCCCTAAGCCCCCTGAACGGGCAGGACCTGCCATCAACAACGCCGGACTGGCTGCCGGGCTGGAACACATCGACCAAGGCAACACAGCCGACTGGGACGCCATGATCGACACCAACGTCAAGGACTGCTCTACGTCACGCGGTCGTCACGCCCAAAATGGCGTCGGCCGCGGGCGGCGGGCGTGTTCAACATCGGCTCGATCGCCGGCACCGAAGCCTACGAAAACGGCGCGGTCTACTGCGCTTCGAAGCACGCCGTGCACGCCATCTCGCAGGCCATGCGCGCCGACCTGCTCGCCAACGGCATCAAGGTGACGGAGATCCGTCCGGGCATGGTCGAGACGGAGTTCTCCGAGGTGCGCTTCCACGGCGACAAGGAGCGCGCCGACCGGGTTTACGACGGCGTCGAGCCGCTCACCGGCGAAGACATCGCCGAGGCGATCGCATGGGCGGCACAATTACCGGCCCATATGACCGTTAATGAAATGGTACTGATGCCCTCGCAGCAGGCGGGCGCATATTACACACACAGAAAAAACTAAACGACTATGACACACATGCTTTTCACCCTGCTCCAGGCAGGATACTACGCCGAACCGGCCTCCGGTGCGGCACACTATTCGGCGGCGACGATGGGAATGTTCGTCCTGATCATCGTCATCGGTATCGCCGGCTATGCCGTGCAGGCACGCCTGCAATCGGTCTTCCGCAAATATTCGAAGGTCAGTTCCCCGGCGGGCTGACGGGCGCCGAGGTGGCCGGAAGATGCTGCGCGACAACAACATCCACAACGTCAAGGTGACGCACGTGGCGGACACCTGACCGACCATTTCAACCCGCAGACGATGACCGTCAACCTGAGCGACCGTCTACTCGTCGACGAGCGTCGCCGCCGCGGCCGTGCGGCCCACGAGTGCGGGCACGCCGTGCAACATGCCCGGGGCTACGCCCCCCTGACGCTGCGCTCGCAGTTGGTACCCATCGTGCAGTTCTCCTCGACCGCAGCCACGTGGGTCATCATCCTCGGACTGGTGATCCTCGCCACGACGCAGAACGAGCTGCTGTGCTGGATCGGCGTGGGGCTGATCGCCATGTCGGCGGTCTTCTCGCTGGTGACGCTGCCCGTCGAATACAACGCCTCGGCACGCGCGCTGGAATGGCTGCAGGTCAGCCGCACGATGCAGGGCGCACAGCTCGCGCAAGCCCGGGAAGCCCTCTCATGGGCAGCGCGCACCTACCTCGTAGCAGCTCTCAGCGCCATCGCCTCGGTGCTTTACTACGTCTTCCTGATCCTCGGGCGACGCGACTAAACGGACGATGAATACCCCCGAAAAAGACTACTCCCACCGGGGATGGATCGCGGCCCTGGCGCTGATCGCAGTGCTTGGGGCCGTGAGTTTTATCCCCCCGCAAAGCCTCGGCGGCGTCAAGCTCCGCCGGGCCAACATCCTGTCGGACATCCTGTCGTTCGAGGACGCCGCGGCGGAAGCCGCCGAACCGGCGCTCTTCGACGAGGACGATTTCCACGTCGACATGGCACAGGTCGCCCGGCGCATCGAGGCCGAGCGCATCGAAGCGGACACAGCGCCCCGCCCCGTGCAAACCATCTTCGAATGGCTGCTGCGGCAAGACAGCTCCGGCCGCATGCCGGTCGTTCCCGACAGCGCCCGGCTCAACCCGGCGCTCGTGGCGATCGAGCAGTTCGCCCCCGCCGATTCGGGACGTCTCAGGGCATTCTACGACACGCTGCTCTATGCCCGCCGTCCGGTGCGCATCGCCGTACTGGGCGACTCGTTCATCGAGGGCGACATCCTCACGGCCGACCTGCGCGAGAAGCTGCAACAGGCCTACGGCGGGGGCGGCGCGGGCTTCGCCCCGATGGCATCGCCCCTGACGGCCTTCCGGCGCACGATCAAAACCCAGTCGAAAGGCTGGACGGCATACAACATCATGCAGCGCAAAGCGGCACCCCAGAACCTGCGCGGGCACTTCTTCGTCTCGGGATGGGTCTGCCAGCCTGCGGCCGGAGCTTCGACCCGCTGGGAAAACAGCGACTACCGCAAGCGGCTCGACAGCTGCACCGCGGCGCGGGTCTTCTTCATCAGCCCCGGCGAAGCCGCGTGGAGCTGACGCTCAACGACTCGCTGCGCCGTGAATTCAGTCGAAGGCGCCCGACATCGCCAGATCGCCGTCACGGCCCCCACGTCCGCTCGCTCTCGTTCAAGGTGCTCTCCGGCGCGGGGATTCATCGGCTACGGCGCGGTGTTCGAAGCCGACGGCGTGGTGGTGGACAACTACTCGGTGCGCAGCAACAACGGGCAGGCGATGTTCTGGACAAACCCGTCGGTCAATGCGCAGATCAACGCCCACGCGGGTTACGACCTGGTAATCCTGCAATACGGGCTCAACATCATGCAGACGGGGGTGCACAACTACACCAACTACGCCCGACAGATCGAGAAAATGGTCGTCTACGTACAGCAGTGCTTCCCCACGGCGGCCGTGCTGGTACTGGGCGTGAGCGACCGTTCGGTGAAGACCGACGCAGGCTTCGAACCCATGGATGCCATCCCCTACATGCTCGACTACCAGCGCGGGGCTGCGGAAAACACGGGCGCGGCATTCTGGCCGACCTGCGACGCCATGCGTTCGCTGGGCGGCATGGAACAGTTCGTCGCCAACGGCTGGGCCGGCAAGGACTACACGCACATCAACTACGCCGGCGGGCGCCGCGTGGCCTGGTCGCTCGTCGATGCGATCAACGCCGGGGCATACGAAGCCCATGCCGCCGCGGAAGCCGCACGCATCCGCCGCCAGGCCGAGCAGGCCGTACTCGACAGTGTCCGTCTGCTGAAGATCGACCGGGAGCTGCGGCCCGTCTCCGCAATCGGAAACCTCAACACACCCCGGAAATGACACTCCCCGCAACGGACGGCATCCTGGAAAAACTGCAGGCGCTGCTCGCGTACGACGCCTCTTCGCCGCTGATTTTCAGCAGCGGGCTGTTCCTGTTCCTCTTCGCCGGGTTCATGCTCGTTTACAGCGTCTTCCGCCGCGCACCGATGGCCCGCATCGTCTACGTCATCGCCTTCTCGCTCTATTTCTACTACAAGTCGAGCGGCATCTATTTCCTGCTGCTCATCTTCGCCGCCACGAGCGACTTCCTGATCGCGCAGGGCATCTACCGCGTGCGGAGCCGCGCCGCGAAACGGTGGCTCGTCGTACTGAGCGTCATGGTGAACCTCGGGATGCTGGGATATTTCAAATACACCAACTTCCTGGTCGACATCGCCAACCAGATGTTCGGGCAGGGGTTCCTCCAATTCCAGAACATCTTCCTGCCGGTCGGCATCTCGTTCTTCGTGTTCCAGTCGATGAGCTACACGATCGACATCTACCGCGGACAGCTCAAACCGCTCGGCAACTGGTGCGACTACCTTTTCTACCTCTCGTTCTTCCCCCAGCTGGTCGCAGGCCCGATCGTCCGGGCCCGGGACTTCATCCCCCAGATCCGCCGCAACCCGGTCGTCGTGACGCGCGAAATGTTCGGCACGGGAGTCTTCCTGATCCTCACGGGACTCTTCAAAAAGGCGATCATTTCGGACTACATCTCGCTCAATTTCGTCGACCGCATCTTCGACGAGCCACTGCTCTATTCGGGCTTCGAGTGCCTGGCAGGCATCTACGGCTATGCCTTGCAGATTTACTGCGACTTCTCGGGCTACTCGGACATGGCGATCGGCATCGCCCTGCTGCTGGGCTTCCGCTTCCCCAAGAACTTCGACGCCCCGTACAAGTCGGCCACCATCACCGAATTCTGGCGCAGGTGGCATATCTCGCTCTCCTCGTGGCTGCGCGATTACCTCTACATCTCGCTGGGCGGCAACCGCAAAGGCAAACTGCGCACCTACGGCAACCTGCTCGTCACGATGGTGCTGGGTGGGTTGTGGCACGGTGCGGCGATCCGCTTCATCCTCTGGGGCGCGCTGCACGGCGCGGCGCTGGCGCTGCACAAGTTCTGATGGCGGTCGTGCCGGGCGCCAAGGCCACGGGCGACCGGATGCACTGGTGGAGCCGCGCGGCCGGCATCTTCTTCACGTTCAACCTCGTCTGTCTGGGGTGGCTGATGTTCCGCGCCGAGTCGATGCAGACCGTCGAGCTGATGCTTCACCAGATTTTCTACAACTTCAACGCCGCGATGATCCCGCAGGTCGTCTCCGGCTATGCGGGCGCCTTCGCCCTGATCGCCGCAGGCTTCCTGCTCCACCTGATGCCCGGACGCGCGGACCGCCCGCGCAGCGGCTGGTGTCGCACGCGCCGCTGGTCCTGCAGATCGTCATGGCGGCGGCGATGATCTGGTGCGTGATGCAGGTCAAGTCGAGCGACATACAACCGTTCATCTACTTTCAGTTTTAAAATGCGTATGACGGCCGCCTTGCATCCCGGTATGTTCTTCCCGCGGCCGACGGCCGTGTTTGCAAGTCTGGCCCCACCCCAAGCCCCTGCTGAGGGAAAGCTTCCCGCAATGCGGCAAAAACAGCCCACAGCCATTTACGACAAATCCATCGACCCATGTATACTTTCGACCACGGCCTGTTCATGGCCCTCAATTTCGACGGCGGCACGGCCCTCGACCGCGTGATGCTCACCATCTCGGGCACGGCGATGTGGCTGCCGCTCTATGCATTGATCCTGTGGCTGGTATGGCGCCGCAGCGGCTGGCGGGGCATGTCGGTTTTCCTGGTGCTGATGCTTCTCGCCCTGGGGCTGTCGGACATAGTTTCGGGCATCTTCAAGCATAACGGCCTGCTGGGCGACATGCTGCCGCAGTTCGAACCGCGCCCGCGGCCGATGTTCACCCCCTCGCTCGAAGGGCTGGAGATCACGCCCGATTCGCTGCGCGCCCTGCGCCGTGCGGCAATGCCGCATGATTGGGCAGTGCACGTCCCGCCCGAGGCCGTAAGCGGCATGTACGGCACC
This sequence comes from Alistipes sp., assembly GCA_047233565.1. GTDB lineage: Bacteria > Bacteroidota > Bacteroidia > Bacteroidales > Rikenellaceae > Alistipes. The sequence continues at coordinate 38,908 of JBKSUH010000001.1, read as the reverse complement.
GTCTCGGCGCACGCGGCCACGATCGTCGCGCTGGCCGTACTCTCGTGCGGTGCGATCCGCCGCAAGTGGTTCACCGCCCTGATGGTCGTCTGCACCCTCGTCATCTGCTATTCGCGCATCTACCTGGGCAAGCATTTCCCGATGGACCTCGTATGGGGCACGCTGGTCGGCGCCGCGCTCGGATACGCCGCACTGCGGGCCTACCGCCGCCTGATCCGCCGGGATTCCGCCGCCGGCTGACGCATCCCGGAAGACAACCCTCCGGAAGGCAGGTCCCGGACGACGCTTCCCAATGCCCCCGGACAATAGCTTCCGCCCCGGACAACTCGCCCGGACGACACATCCTGACACGGAGAGCCGCAAAAATGCGGCTCTTTTTATTCCATACCGCGCCCGGTTCGTATTTGCGCAGAATTTATTAACTTTGCACGGTCAATAGTCCAAACATTCAAAAACACAAGATATGAGCATCGAACTCAGTGAACAGGAACAGCTCCGGAGGCAGTCGCTTGCAGCCCTGCGCGAGCTCGGCATCGACCCCTATCCCGCCGCCCGCTATGAAGTGACGGCCACGGCACGGGAGATCGCCGACAACTACGACGAGGCCCGAGGCAACTACCAGGACATTCGCATCGCAGGCCGCATCATGTCGCGCCGCATCATGGGCAGCGCCTCGTTCTTCGAATTGCAGGATCACACGGGCCGCATCCAGGTCTACATCCGCCGCGACGACGTCTGCCCCGAAGGAGACCCCACGCTGTATAACACGGTGTTCAAGAAACTGCTCGACATCGGCGACTTCATCGGCGTCGAAGGCTTCGCGTTCCATACCAATACGGGCGAGCTGTCGGTGCACTGCCGCAAGTTCACGGTGCCTCGAAGTCGATCCGCCCGCTGCCCGTGGTCAAGGAGAAGGACGGCCAGACGTTCGACGCCTTCACCGATCCCGAAGTCCGCTACCGCCAGCGCTACGTCGACCTGGTGGTGAACCCGCAGGTGCGCGACGTATTCGTCCGGCGCGCCAAGATCGTCGCCACGATGCGCCAGTTCTTCAACGAGCGCGGCTACGTCGAGGTGGAGACCCCGATCCTGCAGCCGATTCCGGGCGGCGCCTCGGCACGCCCGTTCATCACGCACCACAATGCGCTCGACATCGACCAGTACCTGCGCATCGCCAGTGAGCTGTACCTCAAGAAACTGATCGTCGGCGGATTCGACGGCGTATACGAGTTCGGCAAGAATTTCCGCAACGAGGGCATGGATCGCACGCACAACCCCGAATTCACCGTCATGGAGATTTACGTGGCCTACAAGGACTACCTCTGGATGATGGAGTTCACCGAGCAGATGCTCGAACGGGTGGCCGTGGCCGTGAACGGCACGACGGAGCTGACGCTCGACGGCAAGCAGATCTCGTTCAAGGCACCGTTCCGCCGCCTGACGATGACCGACGCCATCCGCGAGAAAACGGGCTACGACATCACGGGGCAGAGCGAGGAGCAGCTCCGCGAAGCCTGCAAGCGCCTCGGCGTCGAAATCGACGACACGATGGGCAAGGGCAAGCTGATCGACGCCATCTTCGGGCAGTACTGCGAGGAGGAGTTGATCCAGCCCACGTTCGTGTGCGATTACCCGCGCGAAATGTCGCCGCTCTGCAAGCGCCACCGCTCGAACCCCGACCTCACGGAACGTTTCGAACTGTTCGTGAACGGCAAGGAGCTGTGCAACGCCTACTCCGAGCTGAACGACCCGATCGACCAGCTGGAGCGCTTCCAAGAGCAACTCCAGCTGAGCGAAAGGGCGACGACGAAGCGATGTTCATCGACATGGACTTCGTGCGCGCACTGGAATACGGCATGCCGTCGTGTTCGGGCATGGGCATCGGCATCGACCGTCTGACGATGTTCATGACCGATCAGGCTTCGATTCAGGACGTGCTGTTCTTCCCGCAGATGCGCCCCGAAAGAAAGCCGTGAGCGATCCGGTGGAGAAATACACCGAGATCGGCGTTCCCGAAGAGTGGGTGCCCGTGATCCAGAAAATGGGGTACATCACGGTCGAGGCCTTGAAGAAACTCGCCCTGGGCAAGTTCTTCAACGACCTGTGCGGCTTCAACAAAAAGAACAAGCTCGGCCTGAAGGCCCCCTCGATCGAGGAGGTCAAAAAATGGTGCGAGGAATAACGTGACAATTCGGATTTTAACAATAAAAACCTAAGAAAATGAGAAAGAAAATTGTTGCCGGCAACTGGAAGATGAATACGCTTCCCGCCGAAGGTGTAGAACTGGCCAAAGGCATCGCAGCCGGCCGCGGCGAGGTATGCTCGTGCGTCAACTTCATCGTGTGCCCCCCCTTCACGCACCTTTCGCAGGTCGCCGAGGCACTCAAGGGTTCGGACATCGCCCTCGGGGCACAGGACTGCGCCACGGAGGCCAAAGGCGCCTATACGGGCGAGATCGCCGCTTCGATGATCGCGGCGCTGGGTTGCAAATACGTGATCCTCGGCCACTCGGAGCGCCGCCAGTACTACGGCGAAACCTCCGCTACGCTCAACAAGAAGATGGCGCAGGCTTACGCCAACGGCCTGACCCCGATCTACTGCGTAGGCGAGAACCTCGAAGAGCGTGAGGCCGGCAAACACTTCGACGTGGTGAAGGCCCAGATCGAGGAGGTCGTTTACAACCTCACCGAAGAGGAGTACAAGAACCTCGTGATCGCATACGAGCCCGTATGGGCTATCGGCACCGGCAAGACCGCCTCGGCCGAGCAGGCACAGGAAATCCACGCTTACATCCGCCAGGTGCTGGCAGCCAAATTCGGCGCGGCAGCACAGGATACCGCCATCCTCTACGGCGGTTCGTGCAAGCCCTCGAACGCACCGGAGCTCTTCGCCAAGGAAGACGTCGACGGCGGCCTGATCGGCGGCGCAGCCCTCAAGGCCGAGGATTTCCTTGGCATCGGCAAAGGCTTCGCGAAATAAGCGGCCCCGACCGCAACAAAAAGCTCTTCCAGTAATGGAAGAGCTTTTTCATATCGTCCCGGAGCGTCCCGCCCCGAAACGGCGCAGGCTATTTCGCGGCCGGATCGGGCAGGTTCTCCATCACGTTCCGGTAGAAGTCGCGCACGTCGTTCCAGCGGTAGTAAGGCGCCAGATCGCTTGCGACGGGAATCCGCACCTCGCGTTCGTTGTAGAGGAATTTCACCAGCACGTCGTCCGCAGCTTTCTTACGGTAGAAAACCAGCTGGATATTGGCCGCCATCGGCGTAATCCTGTACAAGGGCCACGCTTGGGCGATCTTTTCGGGATCGCTCTCCACGACGTCGCACCCTCGAACTGCAGCAGCGACACGAACGTCATCAGGTTGCCGTTGTGGCCGAACCGCAGGTCGGCCGAAACCGCGCCGCCCTCCACGGCCCGGTCGGCGCGCGTGAGGAAATCCTCCAGCAGCGCCTTGGCATAATACTGCGGAAAACGCCTGTTGAGCGGCGAAGGGCCGCGGATCACGTAATACTTATAGTTGTCGTACACGTTCAGCCCGTAAAGCTCGTCGGTGGTAAAGAGGTCGTAAAACGAAATCCCCAGACCGACGTTCTGCATGTCGGCGGCGAAATAGAAAAGGCCCTTCATCAGCTTCTGCGCGTCGATCGTCCGCACGAACTCCCCGTCGGCGAACAGCTCCGACATCAGCCGGCCGGGACGCACGAACCGATCCCCGATCCGCTCGTACTCCTCCTGCCAACCGCCCTTGTCGATGAAGTCGAGGTACTCCCGGCTGAGCGTCGGATTGGTCGGCTTGCTGTAGAAATTGAGGTAGCGCGTCGTCCTGCGCCCCGCCGTGCGCGACACCTCCAGACGGGGATTAAGCTCCTTGAGCCGCTCGCAGAAAGCCGCCATGCTCAGCACGCACCGCACCACGAGGGTCGCCTGCGCATCGACGACCGCGCCGGAGCGGAATACTTCGGGGAAATTGCGGTACATGCGCCCGGCGATCTCCCGGTGCTGCTCGGCGCCGAGGGGCGAAAGATCGCCGCCCCGGTTGATGCCGTCGTCGTAGACGCGCTTCACCCGGCCGTAGACCTCGCGTCCCCGCTCGGTAAACGCATTCGCGGCGTCGGCGGCCCGGAAAACGGCCATCACCTCGTCGTATTCGCTGTCGTGCAGCAGCCAGCGCGAACCGTGCCGGCCGTAGTGACTGATATAAAACGGCTTATAACCCTTCGGCGCAGGCGTCAGCACGGGATTGTCGTAGGTGTAGACATAATATACGCCGCCGGACTTGCGGGGATTTGCAGCTATTTCGTCCCGGAGGTTCTGTCCCGAAGCGGCCAGCGCCGCGAGGGAGCAGAGAACGGCCGCGAATAGTTTTGTAAATCTCATCTGTTTTTCGTTCGGTTACTGAATGATAAAATCGGACATCAGAAAGTAGTGGTCGCTGGGGTACAGACCATCGACCTTGTCGCGGAGAATCTCCGCCGCAACGGGTTGCAGGTTGCCGCGCACGAAGATAAAGTCGATGCGGCGCGCGTTCTTTTCCTGTAATCCGGGCCTTTGAACCCGTGGTAGGTAAGCCGGCTTCGCCGGGACCATGTACGGCCTCGTACGCCTCCTGCCACCCGGCGTCACGCAGGCACGCGACGGGTGCATTCTCGATTCCCGAATTGAAATCGCCGCAGATGATCTGCGGGAAGCCGTCGGCATACTGCGCGCACTCCCGACGATCATCTTCATCTGCTCGCGCCGCGCATCGTCCGACTTGTGGTCGAGGTGGATGTCCAGCACGCGGAACTCCGCGCCGCTCTTCCGGTCGCGCAGGCGCACCCAGTTGCAGTGGCGGGCGCGCATCGTGTTCCACGAACAGCTGCCCGCGGCAAGCGGGGTTTCCGACAGCCAGTAGCAGCCCGACGAGACGAACTCGTAACGCTTTTTGCTGAAGAAAATCACGTTCTTGCCGATAAAGTGATAACCTTCGGTATAGGGATCCATCTCCGGACCTGCGAATCCGTAAGCGACATAATCCGAGAATTTCTCCTTGAAATAGTTATACGAATCGTAAATCACCTCCTGCATGCAGATCACATCGGGTCTGTACATGCGGATCGCCTTCAGGCAGGCGTCGCGGCAGTCCTCCCAGCGGCGTCCTGCGGTCTCGTCTTCGGGCAGTCCCGTGATGCGGACGTTGCAGGTCATGACGCGGGTCGCCGGCTGCCCGGACGCCGGACGCGCCGCAGTTGCGGAGACCGCCGTAACGCAGGCCGCAAGACAGCCAGCCAGACACAGCATAAAACTCTTCTTCATCGGTTCAAGTCTTAAAGCAAGCGCTGCAGCGGGCGGAATCCGCCCGCCACAGGCTCACCCGGTTTAAACATTATCTAACCAAAAACCGTATCAACGAAGGTATGCACCGGTCTGGCGCAGTTCTTCCCGCACCTTCTCCACATCGACCGCCGAGGGGCGTACGCCCTCTTCGAGCGCGATGCGCGCCGCACGTCCGGCGGCTTCGCCCAGCGCCATGCAGGTGGACATCACGCGCGTCGAAGCCATCGCTTCGTGGTTCATCGACGAGCAGCGGCCCGCAACCAGCAGGTTCTCGACCGCGGCCGGCACGAGCGAACGGTACGGGATGTCGTAGCAGTCGCCGCAGTATTCCAGCGTGCAGTCCCCGCCTTTGGGATGGTGCAGGTCGACGGGATAGCTGGCTACGGCAATGGCGTCGTCGAAGTGTCGGCAGGCCAGGATATCCTCGGCCGTGAGGACGTATTTCCCGACCGTGACGCGGCTCTCGCGGATACCCATGAACGGTGCCACCCGATCCATCCACGCGTTTTCGAACCCCGGGACGAACTGCCGCAGGTATTTCCGGATTCGGTAAACCTGCTTCCTGGCTTCGATCTCCCCACGGGTGTAACTCCCGGGATCAGTCGGGTCTACGCCGTTCACACGCGACATGTTGACCCATATTTCGTCCTCGGACATGCCCGTGATAAGGATCGTGCGGGCCACCGGGAGGTCGATCCCCGCCTCGCGTGCCTTGGCGATCTGGTTGCGAAGCCCCACGGTGATGAACTTCTCGTTGCGGAACGACTCCGCAGGCATGATGTCCATGTCATAGATGTCCGGGTGCTCTGCGATCGCGTCGCGCAGGCGTTGCGTGGCGACACCGCGCATCGAGAACATCAGCGTCGGGGGCTGCATGCCGCCCTCGGCATCGCCTTTGCGGCACTCGACGCCGGCACGGAAGGCCACGTCGGCGTCGCCCGTACAGTCGATCACGGTGCGGGCGAGGATCGCCTCGCGCCCTGCCTTGCTTTCGATGACCACCCCTTTACTTCGTTGCCCTCCCTGATGACGTCGGTGCAGAAAACATACACAGTACCTCGACGCCGGCCTCCTCATCAACTGCTGTGCGAGGGTCTTGCCTCCTCCGGGTCGATGATCGTCAGACTTACGTGAAGCTTGCAGGGTCGGTGTCCGCCGCGGCGCCCCGCCGCAGCCGGTCGATAAACCGCTGCGGGAGCCCCTCGATGATCTGGTTGCCTTTGCCCCAGGAATCCCAGGATCGGGAGCCCGATCGTGAGGTTCCCGCCCAGTAGCCGCGGCTTTCGATCAGCATGACGCGCAGGCCCCTGCCGCCGCACGTGCGGCCATGATGCCCGCAGGGCCGCCGCCCACGACGAGCACGTCCACCTCGGCGCGAACCGGAATCTCCCGCTGGGGTTCCGTAATCGTTGTTTTCTGATTTGCCATATTTGCAATGTTTTAGGTTTATTTTACGGTTTTCGGAGTTTCGTGGCGTACCATGCGCCACAGGATAACGCCGTTACGAGGTGAATCACGCCCATGACGGCGAACAGCACGTTGCCCATCGTCACCAGCAGCGAACCGATGAAAATGTTGAACACCGCGCCGCCCACGGCTCCCGCGCCGGCCGTGATGCCGACCACGCTGGCGACGTTCTTCACGGGGAATGCCTCGGCGATGACCACGCAGATCGTGTAGAGCCAGCTCAGGCACATGATCGCGATCAGGCTGAAGATCGCCACCACAAGTCCGATGCGCCATCGAACGACACGGCCTGCCACTCGCTCACATAGGGCGTGAGGATGCACAGCGGCGCCACGAAGGCCATGAGGATCATCATCGTCTTGCGGGCCTTCAGCGCCGGCATGCCGCGGCGCACGAGCCAGTCGGACCAGACCGAGGTGAGGATGCCGCCGACGGCGCCGAACAGGAACGGCAGTCCGCCGATATACTGAATCATGTCGAGCGTAGCCTGCTGCGAGAGCCCCTGCGCTTCGCCCATGCTGCGCAGGTATCCCGGCAGCCAGAAGCAGCAGAAATACCAGACGGGTCGCTGATCAGACGGATCAGCAGCACGCCCAGAGCGAGCGCGTCGTCCACAGCTCGCCCCACGTGAAGGCCCGCTGCTGTTCGCCGTTGTTCCGCGCGACTTCGTCCTGTCGGGGCCATCGTGACGGCCAGCACCTCCTGCGGCGGATTCTTATAGATCAACGCCCATGCCACGGCGATCACCAGACCTACCAGACCGGCCACGATGAAGACGTCGTGCCACGGCAGGAACCGGGCCATCCACGCGATGACCAGCGGCGCGATGACCGTTCCAGCGAACCGCCGCGTCAGAGACTGTTGGCCGTGGCGCGGTGGCGTTTCTCGAACCAGAGCGTGACGGCCACGATCTGTCCGGCGAAGATCGTCGGCTCGGCCAGTCCGAGGATGCCGCGGCAGATGGTGAATTCGACGACGTTGGTCGAAAGGCCGCCGCCGATGCAGGCCAACGACCATGCGACGATACCACCCAGCATCACCTTCTTCGACCCGAAGCGGTCCACCAGAATGCCCGATATGGGATACATGATGGCGTAACAGATCAGGAATACGTTGACGATCCACGCGTACTGGAGGTCTTCGATGCCGAAATGGGTCAGGATTTCGGGTTTGAGGATCGACAGCAGCTGGCGGTCGAGGTAGTTGCAGATGATTGCGACGAAAATCGTCGCCACAATATACCAACGACGCTTGTTCGGGTTTTGAAGTAAATTCATTCGGGTTTCTTTTGTCTTATCGGTTTATAAAAGGTTCTCGGTGAAAGCGCCCAAGGCGCGGTAACGCTCATAGCGGAGCGCCAATATGCCGGACTTCGCGGCGTCGGGCGTGTAAACACGGGCGACGGACGGACGAGCGCCGCTGCGCCGCACCGACCGACGGATAGAGTCCGCGGCGGCGGCCGCATGGACCACGGCGCCGAGCGCGCAGGAGTGCGCGCTGCCGGAGACTTCGATCGCCATGCCCGTCACATCGGCGAGCAGCTGCATGACAAAGGGATTTCTGCGAAATGCCGCCGATGCCCACCAGCCGTCCGATCTCCACGCCGTTCTCCGCCAGATGGTCGAGTATGGCCTTCGTCGGAAAACCGTCGCCTCGGCAAAGGCGTAATAAAGCTCGGTGCGGTCGCCGAGAGGTTCAGCCCCACGACCGAACCGGTCAGCCGGTTGCAGGGATAGGGCGAACGGCGGCCGTTCAGATAATCGGTCGCCAGCGGCGCATCGGCCCGCAGGGGCAGCTGCGCGGCGGCTTCGGCCAGTTTGGCCAGCAACCGCTCTTCGGTCTGCGCGGCCAGTGCGCGGAGCGTCTCGTTCTCAGGATCGGCCGGCAGCAGCACTTCGCGCAACGGCCAGCAGAGCAGGCGCTTGAACCACGCGTACACGTCGCCGAAGGCCGACATGCCCGCTTCGAATCCGACCATGCCGGGAAGTATCGAGCCGTCCACCTGACCGAAAATGCCTTCGACCATCCGGTCGCCCATCTTTCGGGCGGCATGACGGCCATGTAGCAGCCGACGTGCCCAGATTCAGCACCACGGTCCCGTGACAGATGCCCGCGCCGACGGCGCCGAATGGCAATCGACATTCCCCACCCGATGACCACCTGCTCCGACAGCCCCAGTTTCGCCGCCCATTCGGGGCTGAGCGTACCTGCAGGAGTGTCGCAGCCGTACGTCTGACGGGCAGGCGCCGCAGGATAGGCAGCAGGACGGGGTCGAGTCCGGCGAAGAACTCTTCGGGCGGATAGCCGCCCCACTCTTCGGCCACATCACCTTCGACCCGGCGGCGCAAAGCCCCGACCGCAAATCCTCCATAGCGCGGCAGCCGGTCAGCACGGCCGGAATCCAGTCGCACAGCTCGACGACGGCCCACGCATCGCGGCGCAGCCGTTCGAACCCCGCAGCAGGTGCAGGACCTTCGACCAGAAACACTCCGACGAATAGTGGTTGCCCGAACGGCGGGCGTAATTGATTTCGCCGCGGGCGCAGAGGGCGGTGATCTCTCCGACTCCCGCTGCGCCGTGGTCCTTCCACAAACGAACATCGCATCGGGATTCTCCTCATAACCCGCCGTCAGCGACAGCGGCGTGCAGGTGCGATCGACCAGACACGGCGTGCTGGCGGTCGTATCCACGGCGATGGCGCGTATCGCCTCCGGCGCAGGACACTGCGCAATGACCTGCGCAGCACCTGCTCCAGCCTCCAGATAATCCAGCGGGTGCTGGCGAAACTGCGACTTCGCGGTATCGCAGTACAACCCCGGCCCCAGCGGGAGAATTGCAGACGGCGACGGCAATCTCTTCGCCGGATTCGGCGTCGGCCAGCAACGCCCGCACCGAGTCGGTGCCGTAGTCTATTCCAATAACGTACAGGTGTTCCATTATAGCTTGTTTTCAGTGCAAATCGTCCGGTAAACGAAAGGTAAAAGAGAGCAAAACCCTTTATTTGACTTTGCGAATATATTAAAATATTGCTACAAAAGAAAATTTTCGGCAATAAATTTTGCAAATACAAAAATAAATATAAATTCACCCCTGAAAAAGATAAGAAAAACAAATAAAAGCAAATAATGACTAACTTTACAGCGATGACCTCATCCTCTGCCTGCCGGGCAAACGGACGTTCCGTTTTCCGGACGGCATATCCGGCGGACCGGGCATTTCGCTGTAATCCGGGCAGTTTCTCGAAGCTCATGCGGCGAAAACCTCCGACAACCCTTTTTCAATGCGCCGGCCTTATACCTATATTTTATACAACAAACGGAAATCGCCCCGAATAAGTATCGGACTCGGAATTTCCGCATAATCCGACGCGCATTTTCTTTCGAGCGCGCCTTTCGCCTAAAGAATACCTTACAACAACAAAAGAAACTACACCCATAATTCAGACAACAAAGAGAAAACACCCGCACACACACCAAGACAAACGACATCGCATTATGAACCCTGAATTTCCGGCCTTTCGGCCAATAACCCGGATTCCTTCCGACGGACAGGCGCATCGCGTCTGCCCCGTGGTGTTTTATCCCAAGACCAAAGACCTTAAAATTTTACTAATTTCACCAACTATGAAAAACAGCTACGCACCTTAACAAAACTGTTGGCAGCGGTCATCGCATGCTGCCTGAGTGTGGCCGTGCACGCCCAGACGACAGTCCGCGGAACAGTCACCGACGCGGACGGCATGCCTCTCGTAGGAGCTACCGTGATCGTCATTACAGGCACTCAGCCGGGGTACACGACCGATGCAAACGGTAAGTTCGCCATTGCGGCGGCTCCCGGCCAGCGGCTCTCCGTCTCTACATCGGCTACAAGGAGACTTCGGTCGAAGTAACCACCAAGACCGATTACGACATCCGGCTCGAAAGCGACAATGCGCAGATCGACGAAGTCATCGTCGTGGGCTACGGCACCAGAAAAGGTGAACGTGACGGGTTCGGTGGCCACCATCGACTCGAAGGCGTTCGACAAACGCCCGATCGTCTCGACCTCGGCCGCCCTGCAGGGCATGGCTCAGGCGTCACCGTCACCACGCAGTCGGGCGCACCGGGCGATGACGGCGGCGCGATCCGCATCCGCGGCATCAACTCCTTCGGCGGCAGCTCGACCTCGCCGCTGGTGCTCATCGACGGCATCGAAGGCAGTCTGGACAGCGTCGATCCCAACCTGATCGAATCCATCTCCATCCTCAAGGACGCCGCGTCCTCCTCCATCTACGGTTCGCGCGCCGCCAACGGCGTGATCCTCGTAACCACCAAGCGCGGTTCGAAGGAGCGGTTCTCCATCACCTACAAGGGCTATGTGGGCTGGCAGTCGCCGACCGACCTGCCCGACATGGTCAATGCGCTCGAATTCCGCGAGCTGACACGCGCCATGTACCTCAACGACGGCGTGGACCTCAACGGCGAAAAGCCGGGCAGCACCCCCATTCCCGATTACAACGACGAGGATATGGCGCTATACCGCAAAACTGGGGCAAGGACCCGGATCTTTATCCCAATACGGACTGGCAGGACGCCGTGCTGACCGGTTCGGGCTTCACCCACAGCCACAATGTTTCGCTCAGCGTGGGCAGCGACGCGTACGCATGCTCACCACGCTGGGATACGTGGATCAGGAAGGCATCATCAAAAATGCGGACTTCCAGCGTTACACGTTCCGCAACAACGCCGACGTCAAGTTCAACGACAAACTGTCGATGAAACTCGACCTTTCGTTCTCGAACGACGACCGCAAGGCCTCGCCCTATCAGAGCACGATCTTCAACTACATGAACACCCGTCCGGCCGACATTCCCAGCCAATTTTCGACCGGTCTTTACAACGGTCTGGGAATGCAGGGCATGAACCCTGTAGCCCTGATGCTTTACGGCGGCAGCAACAGCACCAACACCATACGGCTTTCGGGAGCCATCACGCTGACCTACGAGCCTGCAAAATGGCTCTCCCTGCAGGGTATGCTGGCGCCGCGCTATACGACCACCAACCGCCACAACTGGAAGAAGCCCGTTACAACCTATCAGGACTACAAAGGCACCTCCACGCTGACCTCCGCGTCCTATGCCACCCTCACCGAATCGGGTTCGCGCGCTTTCTACGGCAACTACAACTTTCTGGCAACGCTCAAGTACAACTTCAGCGGCCACGACCTGAAACTGATTCTCGGCGCCGAGCGCAACACGTACGACTATAAATACCTGATGGCCTACCGTCAGGTCTTCAATTACAACTACGACCAGATCGACGTAGGCGAAATCGACAACATGGACAACTCGGCCGCCGTTACGAGTGGGCCATACAGTCCTACTTCGGCCGTCTGAACTACAACTACAAGGAGCGCTACCTGCTGGAGGCCAACCTGCGTATCGACGGATCGTCGCGCTTCAACAAATCGAACCGCTGGGGTTACTTCCCCTCGGTATCGGGTGCATGGCGTATCTCCGAGGAGCCGTTCATGCAGGATGTCAAACACATAATCGACGGATTGAAACTCCGCGCATCGTACGGTACGCTCGGCAACCAGAACCTTGCCGGCGGCGACGCAGCCAGCTACTATCCACCACGCAGAACCTCGCGATGGGACAAATCTCGATGAACGACAATATCTACTCGCTCGTCACCCTCAACACGCTGGCCAACCCCGACATTAAATGGGAAACCACCACGATGCTCGACGTCGGCGTGGATTTCTCGCTTTCAACAAGCTCAACATCACGGCCGACTGGTACCGCAAGGAGACCAAGGACATTCTGATGAAACTCGACATGCCCCTCGGCATCGGTCTCAACGCTCCCTACCAGAATGCGGGTAAGGTCCGCAACACAGGCTGGGAGGTAAGCGTAGGTTACAACAACCAGTGGCGCGACTTCTCGTTCGGCGTGCAGGCCAACCTGTCCGACGTCAAGAACGAAATCTCGACATGCGCGGCAAGACCTCGACCAGCGGCGTGCTGCGCAATCAGGAGGTTATTCCATCGGCAGCATCTATGCGCTGAAAGCCTCGGCATCATCCGCACGCAGGAGGAGGCCGACTGGGTCAACGCCAACTGTCCGCAGTTCAAGGAAACCGTCCAGATCGGCGACATCCGCTATGCCGACATCGACGGCAACAACTCGATCGACGAGAACGACAAAGACATCGTCGGCAGCACGATCCCCGCTACACCTACAGCCTGAACCTGAACTTCGGCTGGAAGGGCTGCGTCTGGGTCTGCTGTTCCAAGGCGTCGGCAAAACGGACGGTTATCTGAACACCTATTACGTAATGCCCAGCAACCAAGGCGGTACGTTCCGCAAGGAGCACCTCGACTGGGCGAGCGCAGAGAATCCCAACGGCAAGACTCCGCGTCTGACGAGTGCGAACAAAAACAACTGGTACGACTCGTCGTTCTGGATGAAAAGCGCCGCTTACCTCCGCCTGAAGAACATCCAGCTGGGCTACGAACTACCCAAGTCGTGGATGCACCGGATCGGTCTCAATTCGGCCTATCTTTACGTCAATGCGCAGAACCTCTTCACGGTCACCAACTGGGACGGCTACGACCCTGAGGTGGGTTACGGAGGCGATTCGAGCGGCGACTTCGACGTCGTGAAACTCGGCTCGGCGAACAACTATCCGCAGGTAAAGATCGTTACGGTCGGACTCGAACTCAAATTTTAACGCATTACAACCATGAAAAACAAAATAATCACCGGCATAGCGCTCTGCAGTCTCTTCATCACGGGCTGCTCGCTCGACAAAGCATATCTCAACGGTCCGAATGCGTCCACGTTCCCGGCTACGAAATCGGAGGTGGAAGCGGGCGTCTTCGCGACCTACAAGGGCCTTACCCTGATCGACGCATCCTCGACGCCGTTCCCCGGCATTCAGGACAATGCTTCCGACATCGGCGCATCGCGTATCAACGCCGCCAACTACAACTACCAGCAGCAGTCGAAACTCCGCCTTCGAACGCATGGGTGACTAAGGTCTACACCCAATCTAAAAACCGCAGCCCGCGCCAATCTCGTACTGGACGGCATCGACAACGTCCGCGAGCTGATGAGCGAGCAGGAGTACAATATGTATAAAGCCGAGCTGCTGCTCGTCCGCTCCTTCCTCTACGACTGGGGCTGCCAGCTTTACGGCGACATCCCCTACATCGACCACACCCTGAAATTGGGCGACACCTACACGCGCACGCCGAAAGAAGAGGTGATTTCACGGATTCTCAACGAAGATCTTGCGGACGAAATGCTCGACTTTCTGCCGATCCGCCACAACAAGAACAGCTACGGATCGGCACGTCTGGGACGCGCAGGCGCCTATGGACTCAAAGCCCGCATCTGTCTGAACTGGAAATATTACGAAGAGGCGGCCTATTATGCCGACAAAGCGCTGAAACTGGCCGAAGAGGGCGGATATTCCCTTCAGGCATACGACATCCGCTACTGCGGCGAAGACCACACGAAGGGCGAACCCACTCCTTCCAATCTGTTCGGCATCAACGGTCACAAGAACAGCGACGAATGGATTTGGGCCTTGCAGTACAATACGGCGATCTCCAGCAACCAGCACAATGCCGGCTATTATGCGGCGCCGCGTATCGCAGGCGGCTGCTCTACTTCAGCCCGACGCAGGCTTTCCTCGACGCCATCCAGTGCACGGACGGCAAGTCGATCGTGGAATCGCCCTGTTCGATTACCAGAATCCGTGGAAGAACCGCGACCCGCGTCTCGATCTCTTCTGCGTACGTCCGGTTCCGCGTACTGGGCATGCAGTTCGAGACCAATCCTTCCGCCCAGACCATCAAGAACTACAATGACAAAGAAGAAGGCGTAGACGTCGCAAACTCGGAAGCCTACGGCAGCAAATCGAATACGGCGCCAACGGTTCGAAAGGCCCGTGCGGTTACTTGTGGCGCAAATACCTCGACATTCAGGAGTACAAATACAACAATGCATTCGGCACCAGCTCGGTATGCGTGCTGAGCTATCCGCTGATGCGTCTGGCCGAGCTCTATCTGATCCGCGCCGAAGCCAACATCGAGTGGAACGGCGGCGACCTCAGCGTCGCCAAAGCCGACATCGAAACGATCCGCAGCCGCGCACACATGCCCGGTCTCAGTGAAAACCTCAGCCGCGACGGCCTGCGTTCGGCACTGCGCTACGAGCGTATGGTCGAACTCTGCAATGAGGGTTTCCGCTGGTTCGACATCCGCCGCTGGGATATGGCCGAATCGGTCATCTCCGGAACGCTCTACGCACCGGCTCTCGACGGTTCGGTATCGAACGCCGTGACGATCGACTCCGACGGCACGTAACTTACAATGGCCAGACGTTCGACGGCAAGGATATGAACCTGCGCAGATTCATCACGATGTCCTACGACCCGATGAAAGACGCCCTGTGGCCCATTCGAGACGAGCGCATCGCCAATCCGCTGATAACCCAGAACCCCGGTTATGCCGGCCATTCAATCGAGGAATAACAATAAAAACAAACACACTATGATACAACGGCTATACAGACTGCTGCTTCTCTTCTGCTCGATCGCGGTTTTCGCGGCCTGCTCGGACAGCGACGGCAATGACAATAACGGCGAAACGGCGGAGAGATCGTTCCCGACGGCGGCGACACCTACGGATATGTCACGGGCGCAAACGGCAACCCGTTCCGGGGTTGTCGTCAGCGACAGCTTCACTGCACGCAGACCGACGCCGAGGGCCAGTATGTGCTGACCCGCAACGCGGAATCGGGCTTCGTCTTCTACTCCCTGCCTTCGGGCTACAAGGTCAACATGCACAAGACCTACAAACTGCCCAAGTTCTTCACCAAACTCAAACCGGAAACCGCCCGCTACGACTTCACGCTGACGGCGCTGGACGCTCCGAAACCCGGTTCGATCTGATCTGCATCGGCGACCCCAGATCAACGAGGCGGCGCACGCCGTCCGGTTCAAGCGCGAAGCGGCCAAGGACATCCGGGAGTATTCCTCCTCGGCCGACATCCCGTGCTACGCCATCCACCTGGCGACTTGGTGAACAACAAATGGGCGCTCTACAGCAACATGGTGGTGGCCCTGCAGCCCGAACAGACGGAATCCCGTATTCTCGACCATCGGCAACCACGACCACGAATTCCGACGGCCAACGAGAAGAGGCCCGCGCGAAATACGAAAGCTTCTTCGGTCCGGTGGACTATTCGTTCAACCGCGGCGACGTGCATATCGTATCGATGGACAACATCATCCACGAATGTCAGGAGAGCGCGGGTTACACCGGCGGTTTCAGCGCCGAGCAATACGAATGGCTGAAGCAGGACCTGAGCTATGTTCCGAAGGATAAAATGGTGATCCTTGCGTTCACATTCCTTCCGCAACAGCAATTACGCCTACTACGACGAAGTGCTGGAGCTGCTCGCAGTACAAATACGCAACGATCATGTCGGCCCACCCACTCGAACATCAACCACATCCACACAAGAACGGCAAGGAGATCTTCGAGCACATCACGGGCACCTCCTGCGGCGCATGGTGGCGCTCGACCGTCTGCACCGAAGGCACGCCCATCGGCTTCGGCATCTACCGCATCGACGGGCGCGATGAAGGAGTGGACCTACAAATCGGTGCAGCACGACGAAGAGTTCCAGATCCGGCTCTACCGCGGTTCCGACAAATTCACCGGCGGCGGCGACGCTTCGTACTACTTCTCGAAGAAAAACGCCGGCCAGATCGTCGCGAACATCTGGAACTGGGACCCGCTTGACCGTCAATGTCTATGAAAACGGCGCGAAACCGGCACCATGACCCAATATTCGGACAGGACGCTGGACGGTGGCCTATCACATCGGCATCCTGAACACACAGCAGCTACAACAAGTCCACGGATCACATGTTCTATTACACGCTGACGAATCCCGCTGCGGACGTAAAGGTCGAGGCGATCGACCGCTTCGGCAACAAATACGAACAGACGGTCTTCACCGACCCCGATTCGCATCCCGGCATATATCATCTGGATTATTAAAAACAGACTAAGAACCGAACCTATATGAAAAAGTTATTATTATTCCCCGCCTGCTTCTGGCGCTCGGCCTGAGTTCGTGCGAATCGTCGGACGACGAAATCATGAGCATCGAACTGGTCAGCCCCAAAAACTTGCGGTTACGACCGAGTTGGCGACAGCCTCTTTCAAATGGGATGCCGTCGCAAAGCGGAAGGCTATGCCTATGCTTTGGACAACTCCACCGAATACACGACCATCGACGCAGCGACCACAACCCTGAAGCTGACCCGACTCTCGCGCGGTTCGCATACGTTCCGCATCATGCCGTCGGCAATCAGGACACACGACCGACTCGGCCGAACGCACCGTCGATTTCGACATCGACCGACGCTTCCGACCCCGGCCCCGTCATGCACCAGAGGCGAATCCGCAGACGAGGTCGTCGTCACATGGCAAGCCGTCAAAGGCGCCATCGGCTATGCCTACAAATTCAACGACGAGACGCAATGGACCGAAGTCGGAGCGACGTATTGAAAATCACCAAGAGCGGATTCGATCCGGAAGCGAAAAACACCTTTACCATATACGCCAAGGCCAACTGCCCGATTCGGAGGATTCGGAGGAGCACGCTTCCGTTCCAGCTGATCGACACTTCGGAGGGCGTATGGGCAAGGACTTCCGACGGAAGCCTGTACGAACTCAAAGAGTCGGAATCCGGCATCTATACCGCTGCGATCACCTGCAAGGCTCGGACGACATCACCATCCTGATTGAGAACACGCCTACGGGTTCACCGCTTACAGCGGCAACGGCGGCATCGGAACCGTAAACAGCGTTTATGCGACCGTCCGTTCTACACCTACCCGGCGGCCGTATACTACGTGCGGAAAGTCTCGGACAAATGACGGCCAAGACCGAAGATGCTGATATAAATAAATTCTGGGTCAATGTTTCGGGATCGACCTGCAAAATAGACGTCGAGATCGACTGCACCAACGCCGACAAGACTCCGCGCTATCGCCTGAAACTCGTCGAGAACGAAGATCCGTCGATCATTCTGGAACAGTATTTCGATCTGATGGTATACGGAGGCGACTGGATCCAGACGGGGAAAGTGGCAAGCAGCGGCAGAAAACTGGCATCCACGAGTCCTGCGGCCATCGACGGCACCGAACCTGCCACGGCTACTGCAAGTTACACGACGTTCGGCATAAACATCAGTTCCGACAAGGATGCGGCACCGGCCTATCTCGCAAACCGGGGACTAACGGATTGGGGCATCAAATACTGTTATGAGTTTCCGGGATATGTCCGTCTCTCCAATCGGCTTCGGGTTCGAATATGTATTACGGAGTGCTGACCACGCCCAAACTGTCAAAACTGACCGCGGCATCGATCGTCACCGTCACATTCGACGCCGTCCGGTTTGCATCGGAACACGACATTCCCGTCAAAGTACTGAATGCCGGAACAATCGCTTCGGCGCAAGTGGTCGTCGAAGGCAGCGGTTCGGCCGCATCGATCGCTCCGGAAAGCGGCGGCAAGTCGATCAATATCACATCGGCGCACTGCCCCAAACACGGAAACGAGGCCTTGAAGAAATGGTCAATTTCTCGATAACCATCGAAGGCGCGACGGCGGAAACCCAGATATGCTGGGATACGACAGGTGCAGGATCTACCAGCGCCAACGGCCGTATCTGTCTGGACAACATCGTTGTCAGGAAAAACTAAACGAACACTTTCACACGATCCGGCGGGCGGAGGACAATCCCCGCCCGCCGATCGTTACAATCAACCTCCTGCAAAATGAAAACGCGGATACTTCCGCTGCTGGCCGTCGCGCTCCTCTGCAACTGCGGAGGCTCCGACGACAAGGAGCCGGAGCGGGCGAGGCAACGGCAGCATCACGGTCGTCGAACCGACGACGGCGTTGGGCGCCCCGAACGACGACATCTCCCGCTGCAGCTCAAACCGGGCAAACTGATTACGCTCAAACAGGTCAACACGACCAACTGCAAACGCGCCGCGGCGCCAGCATGTGCATCGACATCATGGCGAGGACGCCACCGTCTTCGCCGAAGGAATGACCGACGCGAAACTCGACGCACTGTTTTCCGAGGCGGGAGCGGCAATCGGCTCCGCCGCAGCAAGCCTTTGGGCATCCATCTGCCCTACCGGACATACGACATTTCGGCGACCGACGAAGCGGCCCGCACGACGGCCGTAGCAAAACTCAGAACCGTGATAAACAGCGCCATGAAACACATGTCGCCCAAGCATTTCGTAATCCACCCTCGACCGGCACGATACTCACCACCGGAAGCGACTTCGCGGCACGCAAGGCCCAGAGCCGGAAATCGCTCCGGGAATTGCAGACCCACATCGCTTCCTGCAATTCGACGTACGGCCTGAGCACGATTCTCTGCGTGAAACTGTCCCCGGAGCGTCGCTTACGATGCCGAAACGACGCTCGCCCTGCTCAGCGGCGAGGAGCTGGAGCAGGTGCGCGTCTGCCTCGATACGGGCCACGCCCTGATTCCGCTGAACGGGTCGTATATCAATCCGACCAGAAACGGCGACGCCGTCGCCATACTCCAGCTCGTACGCGCCTCGGCACGCTGCACATCCAGCAGAATCGCGGCGCCGAAGGGCAATCCGGCACGCTGGACAAGCACCTGCAGCCTACGACGGAGGACTGATCGACTGGGAGAGTTCTATTACGAACTGCTGAAAACAACCGTTACCGCGGCTGTTTCCTCTACGAAGTCTCCTTCACGGACACCTACGACGGTACGACGGCCACGATCGAATCCGCCAAAGCGAATTACACGGCCTCGTCTATCCGGCCTTCACCCATAGGCTGAACCGCCAATAGGTCCCCGGCAGCCGGACGACGGACGACAGGACGGACAAGGGACAAGGGACAAGGGAATGTCTCCGAACCGGCAAAGTTTCCGCCCGCCGGCAGGAGTAACGGACAAACCATCCGCCGCACTCCTCCCGCACGACAACGAATCTTTCCGCCGAACGACAAATCCTTTCACACAAACGACAAATCCTTCGCATAAACGACAGATTCACCCGCACAAACGACAGATTCACCCGCACAAACGACAGATTCACCCGCACAAACGACAGATTCACCCGCACAAACGACAGATTCACCCGCACAAACGACAGATTCACCCGCACAAACGACAGATTCACCCGCACAAACGACAGATTCACCCGCACAAACGACAGATTCACCCGCACAAACGACAGATTCACCCGCACAAACGACAGATTCACCCGCACAAACGACAGATTCACCGCACAAACGACAAAATCCGGACACCCATCGGGGTATCCGGATTTTCGATCGTTTTCCGATTAAACGGAAAACTACATTTTCTTGCCCACGTTGGTCTTCTTGGCAACCTTCGGGCGGCAACCTTGGCCGCTTTGGGAGCAGCCGGTTTCGCAGCCTTCGGAGCAGCGGCCTTCTTGGTGCGGCTTTCTGGCTTCGCCCTCGACAACGGTAGCCTCCTCGACAGCGTCGGTCTTCTTCGCTGCGGGTTTGCGCGAACGGCGCGTCTTGGGTTTAGCCTCGGCAGCGGCTGCGGGAGCGATGCCCAGCGTGTAGCGTCGTTGAAATCGACGAACTCGATGATGCACATGTCGGCAGCGTCGCCCAGACGGAAACCGGTCTTCAGGATGCGGGTGTAACCGCCCGACGATCGGCGATCTTCGGCGCGATGGTGCGGAACAACTCGGTTACGGCCTCTTTCTGCTTGAGGTACGAGAAAACGATACGGCGCGAGTGCGTCGTGTCGTCCTTCGACTTGGTCACCAGCGGTTCGATGAACTGGCGAACGGCCTTGGCTTTGGCAACGGTGGTCTCGATACGCTTGTGCAGGATGAGCGACAAGCCATATTCGACATCAACGCTTTACGGTGTCCCGCCTGACGGCCAAGGTGGTTAAAATTCTTATTGTGTCTCATAATTAATCTTTGTCAAGTTTGTAGATTGATACGTCCATACCGAACTTAAGGTTGAGCGAGGTCAGCAGCTCGTCAAGCCCGTCAAAGACTTCTTGCCGAAGTTGCGGAACTTCAGCAGGTCGTTGCGGTTGAGCTTCACGAGGTCCCCCACGGTGTCCACGTCGGCGGCTTTCAGACAGTTCAGGGCACGGACGCTCAGATCCTGATCCGAAAGCTTGGTCTTCAGCAGCTGGCGCATGTGGAGTACATCCTCATCGAACTCTTCGGTACCGTTGGTATCCTCCATGTTGACGGTGATCTTCTCGTCGGAGAAGAGCATGAAGTGCTGGATAAGGATCTTTGCAGCCTCTTTCAGAGCCTCTTTGGGGTGAATCGACCCGTCGGTAGTAATCTCCAGGTTCAACTTCTCGTAGTCGGTCTTCTGCTCGACACGGTAGTTGTCGATGGAATACTTTACGTTCTTGATCGGCGTGAAGATCGAGTCGATCGGAAGGGTGCCGAACTCGCACTCGGCGGGGGTATTCTCCTCTGCCGAAACGTAACCGCGCCCCTTACCGATCGTGAGGGTCATCTGCAGCTTCGTGCCGGGCGCGAGGTGGCAGATCACCAGATCGGGGTTCAACACCTTGAAGAACGAAAGGTAATTTGAAATATATCCGGCAGTCAGCTCCGTCACACCCGCAACGTTAATGGAAACCTTCTCGGCATCCTGATTATCGACTGTGCGGATAAAACGAACCTGCTTCAGATTGAGGATGATTTTCAACATATCCTCCATCACGCCGGGGATAGCGGCAAACTCGTGGTCGACACCGGCTACCTTGACAGTCGTGATTGCGTAACCCTCCAGCGAAGAGAGCAGAATACGACGCAAAGCGTTACCGACAGTCATACCGAATCGGGCTCCAGCGGCCGGAACTCGAACTTTCCGAACGATGAAGTGGATTCAAGCATAATAACCTTTTCAGGTTTCTGGAATGCTAATATTGCCATAATATATTTGAATTTGTTTGATTACTACTTCGAGTACAACTCGACGATGAGCTGCTCCTTGATGTTTTCAGGGATCTCCTCGCGCTCAGGCTTCTGCAGGAACTTGCCGCTCATCGAGGCGTTATCCCACTCAGCCAAGCGTAGCGGCTCTTCGAACCGCCGGCCAGAGATGCCGAGATCACTTCCAGGCTCTTCGACTTCTCGCGAACGGACACCACGTCACCCGCACGCAGCGAGTACGAGGGGATGTTCACGACGCTGCCATTCACGCAGATGTGGCAGTGCGAAACGAGCTGGCGGGCAGCTGCACGCGTCGGGGCGATACCCAAGCGGTAAACAACATTGTCCAGGCGGCATTCGAGCAGCTTCAGCAGGTTCTCGCCCGTGATACCGCCCATACGCGCAGCCTGGTCGTAGGTGCGTGCGAACTGCTTTTCGAGCAGGCCGTACGTATACTTTGCCTTCTGCTTCTCGCTCAACTGCGTGCCGTACTCCGACACCTTCTTGCGCTTGCGCGCCAGACCGTGCTGTCCGGGAGGAAAGTTGCGTTTCTCAAGCACCTTGTCCGCCCCGTAAATAGCTTCGCCGAACTTTCTGGCGATCTTCGATTTTGGTCCTATGTATTTTCCCATTGTTTTGACTTTTTTAAAACCTTAGAAATATTCCTTACCACGACGCAAATTATACGCGGCGGCGGTTAGGAGCACGGCAACCGTTATGCGGCAGCGGCGTAACGTCGATGATCTCCATCACCTCGATACCGGCGCCGTGGATGGTGCGCACGGCCGACTCACGTCCGGCGCCCGGGCCCTGGACATACACTTTCACCTTGCGCAGGCCCATGTCGTAAGCGACCTTTGCGCAGTCGGCCGAAGCGGTCTGTGCTGCATACGGAGTATTCTTCTTCGAACCACGGAAACCCATCTTACCGGCCGACGACCAGCTGATGACGTCACCCACCTCGTTGGTGATAGTGATGATTACGTTGTTGAAAGTGGAGTGAACGTAGGCATTGCCAACGGCACCGACCTTAACAACCTTTTTCTTAACTGTTCCAGTTTTCTTTGCCATAATTCTCTAAAGATTACTTTGTTGCCTTTTTCTTGTTTGCGACAGTCTTCTTGCGGCCCTTACGGGTACGTGCGTTGTTCTTGGTCGACTGACCGCGAACGGGAAGACCCAGGCGGTGACGGATGCCGCGGTAGCAGCCGATATCCATCAGGCGCTTGATGTTGAGCTGGACGGCCGAACGGCATTCGCCCTCGACTTTGATACCCAGGTCAGCGATCGTCGAACGGATCGCACCGACCTGGTCGTCCGACCAATCCTGGACTTTGAGGTCGTAGCTGATGCCAGCGACCTCGAGAATCTTGCGGGCCGTCGAACGACCGATACCGTAGATATAGGTCAGGCCGATCTCGCCCCTTTTATTTTTTGGTAAATCTACACCGACTATACGTGCCATATAAAATCTTTTTCTTTTTTACTAAACCGTTTAAACATTACCCTTGGCGCATTTTAAACTTGGGATTCTTCTTGCAAATGACGTAGAGTTTCCCCTTACGCTTCACAATCTTGCAATCCTCGCTTCTTTTCTTGATGGATGCTTTTACTTTCATGATTTTCAAGCAATCTAATGTTATTTGTACCGGAAAGATATACGTCCCTTCGTCAAATCGTAGGGCGTCATCTCCACTTTAACTTTATCTCCGGGAGGATCTTGATGTAGTGCATACGCATCTTCCCCGAGATGTGGGCGGTGAGCACGTGGCCGTTGTCCAGCTCGACGCGGAACATCGCGTTGGACAAGGCTTCGATAATCGTACCGTCCCTTTCAATAGCAGCCTGTTTTGCCATAGAGTCTTACTTGTTTATTGCCTGTTCGATGATACTAAAGTCCGTCAGCACGTCGGGCCCGTCCTTACGAACCGCAACGGCGAACTCGTAGTGCGCCGCGGGTTTATGGTCGCGCGTGCGGACTGTCCAGCCATCCCTTTCAAAAACCACCGCTTTGGTACCCATATTTATCATGGGCTCGATACAGATGACCATTCCTTCCTTGAGGAGCGGCCCCCTGCCGCGTGCTCCGTAATTGGGGACACCGGGGTCTTCGTGCATTTTCCGACCCAACCCATGTCCTTCCAATTCCCGCACCACACCGTAGCCGAAACTTTCGGCGTACTCTTGCACGGCTGCCGACACGTCGCCTACGCGGTTGCCGGCCTTAGCCTGTGCCGTACCTTTATAAAGAGCCTCTTTGGTGACCTCCATCAGCTGCCTAACTTCCCCGGCAACCTCTCCAACGGCGAACGTATACGCCGAATCACCAACAAACCCCTTCATAAACGTACCGCAATCGACCGAAACGATGTCGCCCTCTCTGAGGACGCATTTCGAGGATGGGATACCGTGAACTACCTGTTCGTTTACCGATACACACAACGAAGCGGGAAATCCCTGATACCCGAGGAAGGCGGGAACTGCTCCGTGTGCGCGGATAAAATCCTCGGCAACCGAGTCCAAAAACTTGGTGGTGACACCCGGCCGGATGTGGCGACCCACTTCCGCCAGTGTCTTCGACACCAGGATGTTGTTCTCGCGGAGCAGCTCTATCTCCTCGTCTGTCTTTAAATAGATCATTCTCTTCGTTAAGAACTCTTCGGGAAAAACTCCTAATGACGACCCTGGATACGTCCGGTCTTCATCAGACCATCGTAATGACGCATCAGCAGGTAGCTCTCGATCTGCTTCAGAGTGTCGAGCACCACGCCGACCATGATCAGCAGCGACGTACCTCCGTAGAAGTAGGCGAACGCCTGCTGGATGCCCAGGAACTTCATTGCCAGCGCGGGCAGGATCGCCACGATGGCCAGGAAGAACGAGCCGGGGAGCGTGATACGCGTCATGATGGTGTCGATGTAGTTCACGGTCTGCTTACCCGGTTTCACACCCGGGATAAAGCCGCCGTTTCGCTTCATGTCATCGGCCATCATTTGGGGGTTGATGATAATCGCGGTGTAGAAGTAGGTGAACGCGATTACCAGCACTGCAAGCGTGAAGTTGTACCAGAAACCGGTCATCGAGCTGAAAGCAGCTGCGAAGGCCGTACCGGAGAACAGCGCCGGGATAAACATCAGAGCCTGCGCGAAGATGATGGGCATCACATTCGCAGCATTCATCTTCAGGGGGATGTACTGACGTACACCGCCGTACTGTTTGTTACCGACGATACGCTTTGCATACTGTACAGGTACCTTGCGGACTGCCTGTACCAGGGCGATCGTAGCCATGAAGACCAGAAACAGCAACACCAGCTCGAGGATAAGCATGATGGCGCTACCGCTGGCGGTCTGGAAACGCGCGTTGACCTCGGCCAACAGGGCGTGGGGCAAACGGGCCACGATACCGATCATGATTATCAGCGAGATACCGTTGCCGATACCCTTGTCCGTGATCTTCTCGCCGAGCCACATAATGAACATGGTACCGGCGATGAGGATCGTCGTCGCATAGGCTACGAAGCCGAACGAGTTGCCGTAAACGAATGCAGAGGGCACCTGATGGTACAGGTTGGCGATGTACGCCGGGCCCTGGAGGATCAGCACGCCGATGGTAAGGAAGCGCGTCCACTGATTCATTTTGCGGCGGCCGCTTTCACCTTCCTTCTGCATCTTCTGGAAATACGGGATCATCATACCCATGAGCTGGATGATGATGGAGGCGGTGATGTACGGCATGACTCCGAGTGCAAAGATGGCCGCATTGCCGAATGCACCGCCGGAAAAGAC
Source organism: Alistipes sp. (assembly GCA_047233565.1). Taxonomy (GTDB): domain Bacteria; phylum Bacteroidota; class Bacteroidia; order Bacteroidales; family Rikenellaceae; genus Alistipes. Next base: position 13,320 of record JBKSUH010000001.1, on the reverse strand, counting down.
GTTCAACAGACCCAGAAGTCCGTTGCCGTCGAGCTGGCTGGCAAGCGCCGACCCCTCGCCCAGGGCGTTGGGGTTGATACCCGGAATCACCACGAAACTACCCAAGCGGTAGACCAGCAGCAGCCCGATCGTGTAGATCACACGTTTGCGCAGCTCCTCGATCTTGTAGATATTCTTGAGCGTTTCAACCAATTTCTTGTTGGTCGCCAAAAGAGCGATTACCACTAAAAAGACGATACCAACAACGAGATACTGATTCATAATTTTCGGTTTCTAGGGTTCTTACAGTTTTTCGACGCTGCCGCCGGCTGCCACGATGGCCGCCTCGGCGCTCTTCGAGAATGCGTGAGCCTTCACGCTCAGCGCCTTGGTAACCGTACCGTTACCGAGGATTTTCACCTTGTCGTTCGACGAGATGAAACCTGCGGCGATGAGCGTTCGACCGTAACCTCCGTGAGCGATTTCTTGGCTGCCAGCTCCTCGAGCGTCGAGAGGTTGATGGCCTTGAATTCAACTCGTTTCAGATTCGTGAAACCGAACTTGGGAGGCGACGCTGAAGCGGCATCTGGCCACCTCGAAGCCGAGCTTGCGCGAGTAACCCGAACGCGACTGTGCACCCTTGTGTCCACGGGTGGCCGTGCCGCCGTGGCCCGAACCTGCACCGCGGCCGATCCGTTTATCGTGATGCGTTGAACCCTTTGCGGGTTTGAGATTATTGAGTTCCATTGTTATAGTCCGTTAGCTGTTAAACTTATTCTGCGGCCTGTGCAGCCTCCTCCTGACCTCGGCTTTCTTGGCCTTGGGGCAGCCTTCTGGCGGGGCTACTTCTCGACCTTCACGAGGTGCTTCACGCGCCAATCATCCTTTATGATCACCGAGTCGTCGTGCTCGACGCTCGCGTTGATCCTTTTCAGACCCAGCGCGTCAAGGTTCTGCACTGACGCTCCGTGGAGCCGATGCGGCTTTTGACCTGGTGATTTTCAATCTTGCCATGTTCTTCTTGAGAATTAACCGTTAAACACCTTGTCCATCGAGATACCGCGCACGCGGGCGATGCTGGGGCATCGCGCAGCTCGCACAGTGCGCCGATGGTCGCCTTCACCAGGTTGTGGGGATTTGAAGAGCCCTTGCTCTTGGCAAGCACGTTCTTCACGCCCACCGACTCCAGCACGGCACGCATGGCACCGCCGGCGATGATACCCGTACCGGGGGCGGCCGGGCGGATCATGACGAGCGAACCACCGTAACGGAGCTCCTGCTTATGGGGAATCGTACCGTTGATAACGGGGATCTTCACCAGGTTCTTCTTTGCGTCCTCCACGCCCTTGGCGATGGCCGACTGAACCTCCGAAGCCTTGCCCAGGCCGTAGCCCACGACACCGTCCTCATTACCTACGACGACAATGGCCGAGAAACTGAATGTGCGACCTCCCTTGGTTACCTTGGTAACACGCTGAATGCTTACGAGTCTGTCCTTAAGCTCGAGGTCGCTGGTGCGTACTTTCTTTATGTTGGTATTTGACATAATCGCTTAGAATTTAAGACCGCCTTCGCGTGCTGCTTCGGCCAGCTGTTTAACTCTTCCGTGATACAGGTAGCCGTTGCGGTCGAACGCTACGGTCGAAATGCCTTTGGCGGCAGCACGCTCGGCGGCCAGTTTGCCCACCAGGGCGGCCACGTCGCACTTGTTCTTGCCGGCGGCGGCTTCCGCCACCTCCTTGTCCAGCGAGGATGCCGTGGCCAGGGTCACACCTGCGAGGTCATCAATAAACTGCACGTAGATCTGCTTGTTGCTACGATATACAGTCATGCGAGGCTGTTCGGGCGTACCACTCACGATCTTGCGGATACGCATCTTGATCCTCTCTCTTCTTTCTATCTTGTTCAGTGACATAACTCTAAACTATTTACTATTTAGCACCTGCTGATTTACCCGCCTTGCGACGCAGCTGTTCGCCGACGAACTTGATACCCTTGCCCTTGTACGGCTCCGGCTTGCGCAGCGAACGGATCTTGGCAGCGACCTGGCCGACGAGCTGCTTGTCCATGCTCTTCAGCGTTACGATCGGGTTGCCCTTCTTCTCCGTCACGGCCGTAGCGGTAACCTCCTTGGGAAGCATGAAATGCGTGTCGTGCGAGTAACCGAGACTCATTTCGAGGATCTGGCCCTTGACTTCGGCTTTGAAACCGACGCCCACGAGTTCCTGTTTGATTTCGTAGCCCTTCGATACGCCGACGACCATGTTGTTGATCAGCGCACGGTACAGGCCGTGCAGCGAACGGTGGCGGGGCTGGTTGGTAGGACGCGATACGAGCACGGCGGGAGCCTCGTTGCCCGTGTGAACGTCCTTGTGCGTGCCGACCTCTACCTTGATGTCCGAGTCAACTTTCTGGCTCAGCGTCCCGAGTGGCCCTTTCACGCTTACCACATTGTCGGCCGAAACCTCTACGGTAACGCCGGCGGGCAGGTTTACAGGTAATTTACCAATTCTTGACATTGTTCTTGCGTTTAAAAATTTCCGTTAGTAGATGTAGCACAGCACCTCGCCGCCCACGTTTTCCTTACGGGCCTTGGCGTCGGTCATGATGCCTTTCGAAGTCGAGAGCACGGCGATGCCCAGGCCGTTCAGCACGCGGGGCATATCGCCCACCGAGACATACTGGCGAAGACCGGGACGGCTCACGCGCTTCAGGTCTTTGATGGCGTTGCCCTTGGTGGCAGCGTCCCACTTGAGCGCGATTTTGATCGACGGGTGACCTTTCTCGTCGGTGTCGAATTTGTAAGCGAGGATGTAACCCTGCTCGTAAAGAATCTTAGTGATTTCCTGCTTAATTTTTGAGCCAGGAGCTTCAACCACCTTGTGGTTGGCTTTCACTGCGTTTCTAATTCTGGTCAGAAAGTCCGCAATAGGATCAGTCATAACGAATAGAAGTTAAAAATTAAAGTAATAAGTTAATTATTTGTCCCTCAGCGCCTTAAAGTCCTAACAGGCTTACCGCCGCCTCGGATGTCTCGTTGTTTTGCGCCTCATTCCCAGCGCCTTCGCGCCCTTCGCACGGGGGTTACGCCCGGGGTATAAAGCGCGCAAATATACGTATAATTTCTCAAAAAACCAAGCTAACGCCCTGTTTTCGGCGTTTTTAGGCCCCGGCCCCGGAATACGGACAATGTTAGCACGGATGCGTTGCTAACATAACCCGTACAAATCCCCGGTCGGCACTACAGCCGATGACCCTTCGGAAGAGAGCCGCCGCAATCGGCGATACCCCTCCCCGGCCCTTCGGTCGAGAAATTTGTAACCAAATGCCTAACCCCTCGATTTCCGCCCCGCCGCCGAGAAGTTACCGCTTGCGGCGGCACTTTCCTCGACATTGCGACGTAACTACTCGGGTTCTGCACCCATATAAGCCCCGATCTCTGCGGTATCGGACTGCGGCAGGCTTCATCGGCCTGCGCACAATCGCCGGATTCACGCTCCGCATTCCGGGTTTCCCCTCCTGCAAAGCCCCTCTCCGACGCCGGGCCGTCTCAGCGACAGCCGTCCGTCCACGGGCTTGCGCCCTCAAAATCCGGACTCGTATCCGGGATTTCTCCTTCAGATGAGCTTAACCGGCAAACCTTGTCCCTCCCTTCGGACGAACTTAGCCTACCTTAGAGCCTTCATAGCCCTACTCCCTCCCCTTCGGATTGCCTCCCGGCAGAAAATGAATTTTCGGATACCGGATATGATCCGGCATCCGAAAATATTACCAGCTTGCTTTCTTCACGCCGGGAATCAGGCCCTTCGAAGCCATCTCGCGGAACTGGATACGGCTGATGCCGAACAGGCGGATGTAGCCTTTGGGACGGCCCGTGATCTTGCAGCGGTTGTGCTGGCGGATGGGATTCGAGTTGCGGGGCAGTTTCGACAGTGCGATCCATGCCTCCTCGTGATCCATCTCACCGCTCTTCACCTTGGCAGCAATCTCCTCGCGCTTGTGAGCATAGCGGTTTGCGAGTTTCACGCGTTTTACCTCGCGTGCCTTCATTGACTCTTTTGCCATAGCTTATTGATTCTTTTTAGCGTTTTTGAAAGGGAGGCCGAATTCGCGGAGCAGGGCATACGCCTCCTCGTCGGTCTTGGCCGTGGTAACGAACGTAATCTCCATACCGAAGATCTTGGTGATCTTGTCGATGTCGATCTCCGGGAAGATGATCTGCTCGGTGATGCCGAGGGTATAGTTGCCCTGGCCGTCGAACTTCTCGTTGATACCCTTGAAGTCGCGGATACGGGGGAGCGCCACGGCGATCAGGCGCTGGAGGAATTCGTACATCTTCGTATCGCGCAGCGTCACGCGCACGCCGATCGGCATGCCCTTGCGCAGCTTGAAGTTGGAGATGTCCTTGCGCGAACGCGTCTGCACGGCTTTCTGACCCGTGATCTGCGTCAGCTCGGCCTCGGCCACGTCGATGAGTTTCTTATCGGCGACAGCCTGTCCCATACCCTGGTTGATAACGATCTTCGTGAGCTTCGGGCACTGCATAACGCTCGAGTAACCGAACTCCTTCATAAGGGCAGCTACGATCTGCTCCTTATACTGTGTCTTGAGTGTAGGTACGTATGCCATTATTTGATCTCCTCCCCTGACTTTTTAGCGTAACGGACTAATTTACCTTTTGCATTGAGCCTGCGACCGACTTTGGTGGGTTTACCGCCTTTGGGGTCGAGCACCTGCAGGTTCGATACGTGGATCGGCGCTTCTTTCTCGACGATACCACCCTGGGGGTTCTGCGCATTGGGTTTGGTGGCCTTCTTGCAAAGGTTCACCCCCTCGACGATGGCACGCTGCTTTTCAGCTTCGACCTTCAGGACTTTGCCCTGCTGGCCCTTGTTGTCACCGGCGATGACCTGCACCATATCCCCTTTCTTAATATGTAATTTCACTGACATATCCGAAATTGTTTTTATGATTACAATACTTCGGGTGCGAGGGAGATAATCTTCATATACTGGTCGCGCAGCTCACGAGCTACGGGGCCAAATATACGAGTACCGCGCATTTCACCCTGGTTGTTAAGCAGCACCACGGCGTTGTCGTCGAAACGAATGTACGAACCGTTGGCACGTCTGATTTCCTTGGTCGTTCTTACGACGACTGCTTTCGACACGGCACCCTTCTTGACATCGCCCGAAGGAGTCGCGCTCTTGACAGCCACCACAATCTTATCGCCGATAGATGCGTAGCGGCGTTTGGTACCGCCCAGCACCCGGATGCAGAGAACTTCCTTTGCACCGCTGTTATCAGCTACTACGAGTCTACTTTCCTGCTGTATCATAATTACTTAGCTCTTTCAATAATTTGTACTAATCTCCAACGCTTCGTTTTGCTCAGCGGGCGGGTCTCCATGATACGGACGGTGTCGCCTTCCTTGCAGGTCTCGTCGAGTGACTCGGCGACGAACTTCGTCGTCTTGTTGACGAACTTGCCGTAGATCGGATGCTTCACCTTACGTGCTACTGCAACCACAATGGTTTTCTCCATCTTGTTGCTGACAACCACCCCAATACGCTCTTTTCTAAGATTTCTTTCCATAGCTATTCCTTATTAGGCGTTTTTTTGACGCAGGATTGTCAGCATACGAGCTATATCTCTGCGGTTTTTCTTAATGATAGAAGGGTTCTCGACGGGGGACACCGCGTGCTGCACCTTCAGCTTTGCAAGCTGAGCCTTCTCAGTCTCGATGCGCTCCTGCAGGTCTTTGATCGAAATATCCTTGATTTCTGCACTTTTCATCTTGTCGTCTCGTTAGATTGTGGTTTCGACGTAGTCACGCCTTACGATAAACTTGGTGGTAATGGGCAGTTTCTGGGCGCCCAGACGCAGGGCCTCGCCGATTTCGGCACGCCTTCCGCCTCGAAGAGAATACGTCCGGGAGTAACGGCGCCACGAATCCTTCGGGATTACCCTTACCCTTACCCATACGCACCTCGGCGGGCTTCTTCGTGATGGGTTTATCGGGGAAGATGCGGATCCAGAGCTGGCCTTCACGCTTCATGTAACGGGTGATGGCCTGACGCGCCGCCTCTATCTGACGACCTGTGATCCATGCGGATTCAAGTGCTTTGATTGCGAACGAACCGGTTGCAAGTTGGTTTCCTCTCTGAGCAATACCCTTCATGCGACCCTTCTGCATTCTCCTAAATTTGGTCTTTTTCGGCTGTAACATTGTTGTTTTGCTTTAAAAAGGTCCGACTTACTTATTATTGTTGTTGCGACGACGGTCACCGCCACGATCGCCGCGATCACGCCGGTCTCCGCGACGGTCGCCGCGACCACGACGGTCGCCGCGGTCGCCACGCTCACCGCGGTCGCCCGAGGGAGCCTGCGCCGATGCGCCTGCGATTTCGAACAGGTCGCGCTTGCCGTACACGATGCCCTGGCAGATCCAGACCTTCACACCCAGGATACCCACTTTGGTGAGCGCCTCGGTCAGGCAGAAATCCACGTCGGCACGGAACGTATGCAGCGGAATACGACCTTCCTTGATGGTTTCGCTGCGGGCCATTTCGGCGCCGCCTACACGGCCGGAAACCTGGATCTTGATACCCTCGGCACCCATGCGCATGGTCGATGCTACGGCCGTCTTCACGGCGCGGCGGAACGATACGCGGCCCTCCAGCTGGCGGGCGATGTTCTGGCCGACGATCACGGCATCCACCTCGGGGCGCTTCACCTCGAAGATGTTGATCTGGATCTCCTTGCCGGTGAGCTTCTTCAGCTCTTCCTTCAGTTTGTCGACCTCCTGGCCGCCCTTGCCGATGATGATACCCGGACGAGCGGTGGAAATGGTCACCGTGACCAGCTTCAGCGTACGCTCGATGATGATCTTCGAGATGCTTGCCTTGGCCAGACGGACATTCAGGTATTTGCGGATCTTGGCGTCCTCGACCAGCTTCTCTGAGAAGTCCTTGCCGCCGAACCAGTTGGAATCCCAACCGCGGATGATACCAAGACGATTTGCTATCGGATTAACTTTCTGTCCCATCTGATTACTTGTTTTCTACGGTTACCATTTTGTCAACTACGATCGTCACGTGGTTCGAACGCTTGCGGATTCGGTGAGCGCGGCCCTGGGGCGCAGCCTGAATACGCTTCAGCATGCGGCCGCCGTCAACGAACACCTCTTTCACACACAGTTTCGTATCTTCCAGGCGCTCGTTCTCGTTCTTGGCCTCCCAGTTGGCGATTGCCGACTTGAGAAGTTTCTCCATGCGGATCGACGCCTCCTTCTTCGAAAAACGAAGGATGCCCAATGCCTTGTTGATCTCCACGCCGCGGATGATGTCGGCCACCAGGCGCATCTTGCGGGGAGAGGTCGGGCAATCACGCAGAATAGCGATTGCCTTCTGCTTCTTTTCAGCCTTGATTTTCTCGGCTTTTATTGCTTTTCTTGCACCCATTTTCTACCTATTTTTTCTTGTTACCTGCGTGACCGCGGAAGTTACGGGTGGGGGCAAACTCACCGAGCTTGTGCCCTACCATGTTCTCTGTTACATACACCGGAATAAACTTGTTTCCGTTGTGGACAGCGATCGTCTGACCTACGAAATCAGGCGAGATCATACTTGCACGCGACCAAGTTTTGATGACCGACTTTTTGTTGCCTTCCGCCTGGGCGACTACTTTCGCTTCGAGCTTGGGGTCGATAAACGGTCCTTTTTTTAATGAACGGCTCATTATGTACTCTTATTTAATTATTTTTTCTTCTTGGAAATAATAAACTTCGAGGTCGTCTTCTTCGGGTTGCGAGTCTTGTAACCCTTAGCCAGCAGACCCTTGCGCGAACGGGGGTGACCACCGGATGCACGGCCTTCACCACCACCCATCGGGTGATCCACGGGGTTCATCACCACGCCGCGGTTGCGCGGACGGCGGCCGAGCCAACGCTCACGACCTGCCTTGCCGGAGCTTTCGAGGTTGTGGTCGACATTCGACACGACGCCTACCGTAGCACGGCAAGTTACGAGTACCATACGAGTCTCGCCCGAGGGCAGCTTGATGATGGCGAATTTGCCCTCACGAGCCAGCAACTGGGCGTAAGAACCGGCGGAACGAGCCATGGCGGCTCCCTGGCCGGGGTAGAGTTCGATATTGTGGATGACCGTACCCAGCGGAATCTCGCTCAGGAAGAGCGTGTTTCCGACCTCGGGAGCAACGCCTGCGCCGCTCATTACGGTCTGGCCCACCTGGAGGCCGTTCGGTGCGATGATGTAGCTTTTCTCACCGTCGGCGTATACCAGAAGTGCAATACGTGCAGTACGATTGGGGTCGTACTCGACAGATTTTACAGTTGCAGCAATGCCGTCCTTCGTGCGCTTGAAGTCGATGTTACGATACATCTGCTTGTGACCGCCGCCGATGTAGCGAACCGTCATCTTACCAGAGTTGTTACGTCCACCCGAGCTCTTTTTGGGGCTGAGCAACGATTTCTCAGGCTTGTTCGTCGTGATTTCCTCGAACGTGCCGATAATCTTATGTCTCGTACCTGCGGTAACAGGTTTAAATTTTTTTACTGCCATCTCCGTTAGATATTACTGTAAAAATCTATCTTATCTCCGTCCTTCAAGGTGACGATAGCCTTCTTGAAGTTGTTAGCGCGACCCTCCAAGAGACCGGCCTTGGTGTAGCGGCTCTTGAGTTTGCCCATGTAGTTCACGGTGTTCACATCCGTCACGACGACGTTGTACATCTGTTCTACGGCATTGCGAATCTGCAGCTTGTTAGCCCTCACGTCAACGATAAAACCGTAGCGATTCAACTTTTCGCCCTGAATCGTCATTTTCTCGGTCAAAACCGGCTTAATAATAATTTCCATTGTGTGTCTTGCGTTTTTAAGCTAACATCGTATTCAATACATTCTCAGCGCCTTCCACCATCACGATCGCCGAAGCGTTCATCACGTCGTACGTGCAGACGTTCTGCGCCAGCACGGGCTGTACGTAGGGGAGGTTGCGGCACGAGAGCTGAAGGTTTGCATTGGACTCCGGGAGAACCAGCAGTACCTTTTTGTCGGCTACTTTCAGCGCATCGGCCAGGGCAACGACGGCCTTGGTCTTGGGGGCATCCATCGAGATGGGCTCCACTACGCTGATGACGCCGGCCTGTGCCTTGTAGGTCAGTGCGCTGCGGCGGGCCAGCTGCTTGAGCTTCTTGTTGAGCTTGAAGCTGTAATCGCGGGCTGGGGACCGAAGATGCGGCCGCCTCCCGGGAAGAGGGGGGACTTGATGCTGCCGGCACGGGCACCGCCGGTGCCTTTCTGGCGCTTGAGCTTACGCGTCGAACCGGCAACCTCGTTGCGCTGCTTCGACTTGTGCGTACCCTGGCGCTGGTCAGCGAGATACTGCTTCACGTCCAGGTAGATAGCGTGGTCATTAGCCTCCACGCCGAAAACGGCATCCGAAAGGACTACCTTACGACCCGTTTCCTTTCCTTGTGTGTTTAAAACAGCTAATTCCATACTACTTCTCAATTGTTAAATAAGCACCTTTTGCACCCGGGATCGAACCTTTCACGAGGATAAGGTTGCTTTCGGGAATAACTTTCAAAACACGCAGGTTCAAAACCTTGACCTGCTCGCCACCCATCTGGCCGGGCAAACGCTTGCCCTTGAAGACACGCGAGGGATAGGACGACGCACCCAGCGAACCGGGTTTGCGCTGACGGTTGTGCTGGCCGTGGGTCTGGCCGCCCACGCCGCCGAAACCGTGGCGTTTCACAACGCCCTGGAAGCCTTTACCTTTCGATATCCCGGTCACGTCGACCCAGTCCTCCTCCGAGAAGAGGTCTACGGTGAGCGTGTCGCCGAGATTCACTTCGGGCATACCCTAGAATTCAGCCATCTTGCGCTTGGGGGTAGTGCCGGCTTTCTTGAAGTGACCTAACAAACTGCTGCTGGTGTGCTTTTCACTTTTCTCGTCATAGGCAATCTGTACCGCTTCGTAGGTATCCTTCTCCACGGTCTTGATTTGCGTAACAACGCACGGCCCAGCCTCAATGACAGTGCATGGTATATTCTTACCCTCGGCACTGTAAACGGAAGTCATTCCGATTTTCTTTCCAATAAGTCCTGACATTTGTTGTCGATTGTTTGTTATAAATAAAGTGATCTTTCGTGCTATACTAATATAGGTACAAGCCTTCCGTTATCACACTTTGATTTCGACCTCCACACCCGAGGGGAGTTCCAGCTTCATCAGTGCGTCGATCGTCTTGGGCGTCGACGAATAGATGTCGAGGATACGCTTGAAGGTGCAGAGCTGGAACTGCTCGCGGGCTTTCTTGTTGACGAAAGTCGAGCGGTTCACCGTGAAAATCTGCTTGCGCGTGGGAAGGGGCACCGGGCCGCTTACAACGGCGCCCGTGCTCTTCACGGTCTTCACAATCTTCTCGGCCGACTTGTCCACGAGATTGTGATCGAATGACTTTAACTTGATTCTAATCTTCTGGTTCATATGTTTGCTTATTCTATATCCTTACGTTTACCACTCGCTTTCTCGATGATCTCCTTAGCCAGGTTGGCAGGAACCTCCTCGAAGTGCGAGAACTCCATAGACGAGGTTGCACGGCCCGACGAGATCGTACGCAGTACGGTCACATAGCCGAACATCTCCGACAGGGGAACCTTGGCTTTCACCACGCGGGCGGTGCCTTTCGACTCCATGCCGGTGATCTGGCCGCGGCGCTTGTTCAGGTCGCCGATAATGTCGCCCATGTTCTCCTCGGGGGTCACGACCTCCACGGACATGATGGGCTCCATAATCACCGAGCCGGCCTTGGGGGCAGCGTTGCGATAACCGTTGCGGGCAGCGATTTCGAACGACAGCTGGTCGGAGTCCACGGGGTGGAACGAACCGTCGAGCAGCGTAATCTTCATCGAGTCCATCTTGTAACCGGCCAACGCACCGTTGGTCATCGCCGAAGCAAAGCCCTTCTGCACCGCAGGGATGAACTCCTTGGGAATATTACCGCCCTTGACCTGGTCAACGAACGTAAGGCCCATCGCACCGTCGTCGGCAGGGCCGATCTCGAAGATGATGTCGGCGAACTTACCACGGCCACCGGTCTGCTTCTTGAACACCTCGCGGTGCTGAACCGTCTTGGTAAGCGACTCCTTGTAGTTGACCTGGGGGGCACCCTGGTTGATCTCGACGCCGAACTCACGGCGCAGACGGTCGACGATGATGTCGAGGTGCAACTCACCCATACCGCTGATGACGGTCTGGCCCGAATCCTCGTCGGTGTGAACCGTAAAGGTGGGGTCTTCCTCAGCCAGTTTCGACAGGGCGATGCCGAGCTTGTCCAGATCCTTCTGGGTCTTGGGCTCGACGGCCAGGCCGATCACCGGTTCGGGGAAGGTCATCTGCTCCAGGACGATCGGTGCGTTCTCGGCGCAGAGCGTGTCGCCCGTATGGATCTCCTTGAAACCTACGGCAGCGCAGATGTCGCCGGCCGATACGGTCTCCATGGGGTTCTGCTTGTTGGCGTGCATCTGGTAAATACGGCTGATACGCTCGCGCTTGCCGCTGCGGGTGCCATGTAGGAACCGGCATCAGTTTACCGAGTAACGCGCACGAAAGCCAGACGGCCTACGAACGGGTCGGTAGCGATCTTGAACGCCAGACCGCAGAACGGATCGCCTCGAGCGTGGCGAACCTCTTCCTGCTCGGTCTTGGGGTTGATACCCGTCACGGCGGGCACGTCCAGCGGCGAGGGCAGGAACGCAATGACATAGTCGAGCAGTTTCTGTACGCCTTTGTTGTGGAACGACGAGCCGCAGAGCATCGGAACGACCTGCATCGAGATCGTAGCCTTGCGGATGGCTGCGAGCAGCTCCTCGGGGGTGATCGAATCGGGATCCTCGAAGAACTTCTCCATCAGCACCTCGTCGGTCGAAGCGACCTCTTCGATGAGTTTCGCACGCCATTCGGCAGCCTCCTCGGCCATCGAGGCGGGAATCTCCTTCAGTTCGAAGTTATCGCGGACGGACTTGTCGTCGTAGTAATAGATCGCATTATTATATATAAGGTCTACCAATCCTTCGAACTTGTCCTCGGCACCGATCGGCAGGACGACCGGAAGGGCCGTAGCACCGAAGTGCTCCTTGATCTGTGCGCACACGGCCAGAAGTCGGCGCCCGTGCGGTCCATCTTGTTGACGTAGCCGATACGGGGGACATTGTACTTGTCCGCCTGGCGCCATACGGTCTCCGACTGGGGCTCTACGCCGCCTACGGCGCAGAACGTCGCAACGGCGCCGTCCAGCACGCGGAGCGAACGCTCCACCTCGACCGTAAAGTCGACGTGTCCCGGGGTGTCGATCAGGTTGATCTGGTACTGTTTGTCCTTATAGTTCCAGAATGCGGTGGTAGCGGCCGAGGTAATGGTGATACCGCGCTCCTGCTCCTGAACCATCCAGTCCATCGTAGCGCCGCCTTCGTGTACCTCACCGATCTTGTGGGTTTTACCCGTGTAAAAAAGGATCCGCTCCGACGTGGTGGTCTTACCGGCATCGATGTGTGCCATGATACCGATATTGCGAGTGTAATGTAAATCTCTGGTTGCCATCTGTTCGGTCTCCTTATTAGAATCTAAAGTGTGCGAATGCCTTGTTGGCCTCGGCCATGCGGTGCATCTCCTCCTTGCGTTTGAAGGCGGCACCCTGCTGGTTGAAGGCATCCATTATCTCTGCTGAGAGCCTATCTGCCATCGTCTTTCCGGCGCGCTTGCGAGAATAGAGGACAAGGTTTTTCATGGAAATAGAAATCTTGCGCTCCGGACGAACCTCCATAGGAACCTGGAACGTCGCACCTCCGATACGCTTCGATTTCACTTCGACTTGGGGCGTGATGTTCTCCAGGGCCTGTTTCCAGATTTCCAGGGGAGATTTATCAGCATCCTTCATCTTCTTGCCTACCAGATCCAACGCATCGTAGACAATGGTGTAGGCAATACTCTTCTTACCGTCCAACATAAGGTTGTTGACGAAACGGGTCACAGACACGTCGCCGAACTTGGGATCCGGAAGTAGAATTCGCTTTTTTGGCTTAGCTTTTCTCATTGTTTATTCGAAAATTGTCTAATTAATGTTTCTCGTGATTATTTACCTGCCTTGGGGCGCTTTGCACCGTACTTCGAACGGCGCTGGCGACGACCGTCGACACCAGCCGAGTCGAGCGCACCGCGCACGAGGTGGTAACGTACACCGGGGAGGTCTTTCACACGACCGCCGCGGACGAGCACGATGGAGTGCTCCTGCAAGTTGTGGCCTTCACCGGGGATG